>DVLU01000048.1 GCA_018715365.1 Candidatus Ornithomonoglobus intestinigallinarum
GTCGGCTCGTCAAGTACATATATCGTTCTTCCGGTGCTCCGCTTTGAAAGCTCCGTTGCAAGCTTGACGCGCTGTGCCTCGCCGCCCGAAAGCGTCGTTGAGCTTTGACCGAGCTTTATATATCCGAGCCCTACGTCGCGAAGCGTTTCAAGCTTTCTTTTTATGCGCGGTATGTTTTCGAAAAAGTCAACGGCCTCGTCAACGGTCATATCGAGCACTTCATATATGTTTTTGCCCTTGTATTTTACCTCAAGCGTTTCCCTGTTGTACCGCTTTCCCTTGCAGACTTCGCAGGGGACGTAAATATCGGCGAGAAAGTGCATTTCTATTTTCTTTATGCCGTCTCCCGCGCACGCTTCGCAGCGCCCGCCCTTGACGTTGAAGCTGAAGCGCCCCGATTTGTAGCCGCGCATTTTCGCTTCGTTAGTGTTTGCGAAAAGCTCGCGTATATCGTTAAAAACGTTTGTGTACGTCGCGGGGTTTGACCGCGGTGTTCTGCCTATCGGGCTCTGATCGATGTCTATTATCTTATCAAGCTGCTCCGTGCCGTCAATGCGCCTGTGGGCGCCCGGGTTTGTCCGCGCATGGTTTAAAACCTTCGCCAGCTTTTTGTAAAGTATTTCGTTTATAAGCGATGATTTTCCGGAGCCGCTCACGCCCGTTACGCACGTAACAACGCCGAGTGGTATTTTTACGTCTATGTTTTTGAGGTTGTTTTCCTTTGCGCCGCGGATTGTTATATGCCCCGTCGGGTTTCTGCGTGTTTTCGGTATTTCGATTTTAAGCTCGCCGCTCAGATATTTTCCCGTTACGGAGCGCGGGCTGTTTATCAGATCCTCAACGGTGCCCTGGCCGACAAGCTCGCCGCCGTGTATACCGGCGCCCGGACCTATATCGACGATATGGTCTGCCGCGTACATCGTGTCCGTGTCGTGCTCAACGACTATAACTGTATTTCCGAGATCCCTCAGATGCTTGAGCGTGCCTATAAGCCTGTCGTTATCGCGCTGATGAAGCCCGATGCTCGGCTCGTCAAGTATATATAAAACGCCCATAAGCCCGGAGCCTATCTGAGTTGCAAGACGTATCCTCTGCGCTTCTCCGCCGGAAAGCGTTGCCGACGCGCGCGAAAGCGACAAATAGTCAAGTCCCACGTCGAGCAGGAACTGAAGCCGCGCTTTTATTTCCTTTAATATCTGCGACGCTATCATCAGCTCGCGCTCCGTAAGCTCAAGACCGTTTATAAAGTCCATTTCCTCGTTTATCGGCATACACGTAAGGTCGTATATGTTTACGCCGCCGACCGTCACGGCAAGCACTTCCTTGTTAAGACGCGCGCCGTGGCATTTCGGGCACTCAACCTCGTTTATATAGCGCTCTATATCGTACTTTGTGTATATCGACGTCGTTTCGTGATAACGGCGCTCGAGGTTGTTGACTATCCCTTCGAATGCGGCGGAATATTTCCCGCTGCCGTAGCTTCTGTCGTATTCGATCTCTATCTTTTCGCCGCCGGTGCCGTAAAAGATAATGTTTTTTATATTGTCCGGCAGGTCCTTGAACGGCGTGTTAATATCAAAGCCGTAGTGGCTTGCAAGCGCGCGGTAGTACATATTCGCCATGCTGCCGTCGTCGCCGGACGACGTCCAGCCCGAGGCGTGTATTGCGCCGGACAGCAGGCTTTTTTCTTCATCGGCGATTATAAGCTCCGGATCTATTTTCAAAAGGTGGCCGAGACCGTCGCATTCGGGACACGCGCCGTACGGATTGTTAAACGAAAACAGGCGCGGAGCAAGCTCCTGAAGGCTTATTCCGCAGTCGTCGCAGGCGTAATTTTGGCTGAAATTCATTATTTCGCCGCCTATGATCTCAACCATAACAATATCTCCCGTAAGCCCTATTGCCGTTTCGAGGGAGTCTGTGAGACGCTTTGTTATGTTGTCCCGCACAATAAGCCTGTCAACAACTATTTCTATATTGTGCTTCAGCGTTTTTTTAAGGTTTATCTCATCTGTCAGCTCATAAAGCTCGCCGTCGGCCTTAACGCGCACAAAGCCGTTTTTTGCGGCGTTTTCGAACACCTTTTTGTGCTCGCCCTTTTTGCCGCGCACAACGGGCGCAAGTATCTGTATGCGCGTTCCCTCCTCAAGCTCCATAACTTTGTCAACGATCTGGTCTATCGTCTGGCGCTTTACCACCTTTCCGCATTTCGGGCAGTGGGGGATGCCTATCCTTGCATATAAAAGACGAAGATAATCGTATATTTCCGTTACGGTGCCGACCGTGGAGCGCGGGTTTTTCGAAGTTGTTTTCTGATCTATGCTTATGGCGGGGGAAAGGCCTTCGATGTAGTCTACGTCCGGCTTTTCCATCTGTCCGAGGAACTGGCGCGCGTATGACGAGAGCGACTCAACGTAGCGGCGCTGCCCTTCGGCATATATTGTGTCAAACGCAAGCGACGATTTTCCGGAGCCGCTGAGCCCCGTGAAAACTATAAGCTTTTCGCGCGGTATCGTAAGGTCTATATTTTTTAAATTATGTTCCCTTGCCCCGCGTATTTTTATTTCGTTGGCCATAATTATGACATTATCCTTTCAAAATCAAAAATCGTAATTTGCAGTAATTTGCGATACATAAGCCGCAGTGCCCGGAAAGACGGACGGCTACTGAAGATAGTAAGAGCCGCTTTCGTTTTTGCGCTTTATCATGCTCCTGACTTTTTCGCGCTCCTGGCGGCTTTCCTCAACAACGCTCATCGCCAGCATCTGCTCTATCATCGGATCCTCGCAGTATACAAGCTGTGTGTTTGATATAATATCAAGCCTGTCGGCTATTGTAAATTCGAGAATATCCACAACCTCGGCTGTAACGTTCAGCTCGCGCGTGAGCCGTTCGCCGAGCTCGAACAATTCATCGTCCGTCACCTCGGCAAAGCAGAAGCATATAAATTCAACGCCGTATTCCGTTTCGCTCATATATATTACGGGCGACAGCACGGCATTTTCTATTTCCCTGACGGCAAGCGTTATCTGATTTATGTCAAGCATTTATTTTCTCCTTTTTTTGCTGTCCTTTTCAAGCTTCTTTATGCGGTCGCGGAGCCTTGCGGCTTCCTCAAAGTCAAGCTTTTCGGCGGCCTCCGTCATTTTCTGCGTAAGCTCCGCTATCATTTCGGCAGTATCCTCGGCGCTTCGCTTTGATGAGGACGCACCCTCAACCGGCTTCATCGACTCAAGCACGTCGCGTATGCCTTTCTTTATCGTCTGCGGCACGATACCGTGCTCGCGGTTGTAGCGTTCCTGTATCCCGCGCCTTCTTGCCGTTTCGTCTATTGCACGCCGCATTGAACCGGTTATTGTATCGGCGTACATTATAACCTGTCCCTCCGCATTCCGCGCCGCCCTGCCTATCGTCTGGATAAGCGACATTTCGCTTCTTAAAAAGCCCTCCTTGTCGGCGTCGAGTATCGCAACGAGCGATACCTCCGGAATATCGAGGCCTTCTCTTAAAAGGTTTATGCCCACAAGCACATCGTATACGCCTGTGCGCAGGTCTTTTATTATTTCCGTCCTCTCGATCGTTGTTATATCGGAATGCATATAAGTAACTTTTATGCCGAGCTCCTTTAAATAATCGGTCAGATCCTCCGCCATGCGCTTTGTGAGCGTTGTGACGAGCACTCTTGCGCCGCGCTCCGTGCGCTTGTTTATTTCCTTTATAAGATCGTCTATCTGATGCTCCGTCGGGCGCACGAAAATCTCGGGATCGAGAAGCCCCGTGGGACGTATTACCTGCTCCGCAACGTTTGCCGAGTGCTCCGATTCGTATACGGACGGAGTTGCGCTTGTAAATATCACCTGATGGAGCCGTTCTTCAAATTCATCAAATTTAAGCGGCCTGTTGTCGGCGGCGCTCGGCAGACGGAAACCGTATTTTATAAGGATTTCCTTTCTTGCCCTGTCGCCGTTGTACATCCCGCGCACCTGCGGTATCGTAACGTGCGATTCGTCTATTATCATGAGGTAATCCTCGGGGAAATAGTCAAGAAGCGTAAAGGGCGCGCTTCCGGCCGCACGTCCGCTTATATGGCGCGAATAATTTTCGATACCCTGGCAGAAGCCTATTTCGCGCATCATTTCAAGGTCGTAGCGCGTGCGCTGTTCGATACGCTGCGCCTCTATGAGCAGATCGCGTTCCTTGAAATATTTGACGCGCTCCTCCATTTCCTCCTCGATCGCGGCCATCGCAAGCATCATTTTGTCGCCCGTGGTAACGTAATGCGACGCCGGCATTATAACGGCGTGGCGTCGCACCCCGACAATTTCGCCGGTAACGACGTTAACCTCGCATATGCGCTCTATTTCATCGCCGAAAAATTCAACCCTTATGGCATTTTCCCCGTTGTTTGACGGGAAAATTTCAACAACGTCGCCGCGCACGCGGAACTTGTTCCTGACAAAATTTATATCGTTTCGCTCATACTGCATCGCAACGAGCTTTTTTAATATCTCATCGCGGTCCTTCACCATTCCGACACGCAGGGAAAGCATAAGGTTTTTGTAATCGTCCGGGTCGCCCAGGCCGTATATGCACGAAACGCTTGAAACAATAAGCACGTCCCTGCGCTCAAAAAGCGCAAAGGTGGCGCTGTGGCGCATTTTATCTATTTCCTCGTTCATCATCGAGTTTTTTTCTATGAATGTATCGGTCTGCGGTATATACGCTTCTGGCTGATAATAATCATAGTAGGAAACAAAAAACTCCACACAGTTGTTCGGGAAAAATTCCTTGAACTCACTGCAAAGCTGTGCGGCAAGCGTTTTGTTGTGCGCAAGCACTATCGTGGGCTTGTTTACGCGCGCTATGACGTTTGCCATCGTAAATGTTTTTCCCGAGCCCGTAACGCCGAGAAGCGTCTGGAATTTTTCGCCGCGCTCCACTCCCGCAACAAGGCTGTCTATAGCCTGCGGCTGATCGCCCGTCGGCTTGAAATCGGAAACAAGCTCAAATTTTTTCGTATCGTCCATATGCGCGCTCTCCCTTCGTGCGCGGTTTGAAATACCGCTTTGCGTTCTATTATACCATGCGAAAATTTGTTTGTCAATCGCCCGCGGACAACTTGCATTGCCGAAAAAAACGGTGCGGACGCCGGGCTTTTGCGGCGAAATATCCAAGTATCCGGCTGAAAAATAC
>DVLU01000049.1 GCA_018715365.1 Candidatus Ornithomonoglobus intestinigallinarum
CAGCGCCAGGCCGTTGAACAAAACGAACAGGGCGTCGGTATAAAGCCCGTAAACAAACATTGCCGATGATATAAATATGATTTTCATTGTTGCGATACTCCTTTTTTGCGTCAAATAAAAATTTTCTCAACGGCTCTATTTTCTGCGCGCAGCGGCTTTTGCAAACCATGTAATTTCTGCGGCATTTTGAATATTTTGTCCGCGATGCTCTGACGCAAAAAAACGGCGATGTCAAAATTGACAAAAATATAACGAAGCATGGGCGGCGGTTTGTTCTAAAGGTAAATTTTTTGTAAAATCTTAAATTATCTCTTGACTAAATTTATATATGCGTTTAATATATAGTGGGTGAAATTTTTAACAAACTTCATCATCAGATTTAAAAAAAGGCGAAAGAGCTTTTTAACGGAAAGAGGTAATGCGTTTTATATGGGAAAGTTTTATAACAAAGCGGCAATAATAGGCTGCGGCGCGGTCGGTGCGACAATAGCGTACGCCATGTCAATACGCTCAGCCGTATCGCACATGGTGCTTATCGACATAAACAAGGAAAAGGCCGAGGGCGAGGTCATGGACATCAACCACGGCATGGTAAACTTCAGTCCGATAGACATTTACTGCGGAGACTATTCGGACGTCAAGGACTGTGACATAATAATTGTTGCGTCGGGAGTCGGCAGAAAGCCGGGCGACACAAGGCTTGACCTTGCTAGAAACAACATAAACATAATAAAGTCGGTTGCGGAAAACATAAAGCCGTATTACGGCGATGCGCTCATCCTCATGGTGGCAAATCCCGTTGATATTTTAACGTACGTTATGGCGCAGGAGCTCGGTATTTCCGAAAACAAGATATTCGGAACGGGCACAACGCTCGATACGGCCCGCTTTAAGTATTATCTCAGCGAGGAGCTGGAGCTCTGCATAAACAACGTCCACGGCTATGTTATAGGCGAGCACGGCGACACGCAGTTCCCGGTTGAAAGCTCGATAAACGTTGCCGGGCAGCCGCTCGATGAATTTTGCCGCGCAAACGGCAAAACGGTTGATATTCATGCAATAGCCGAAAAGGTAAAGCATGCCGGCGCGGAGGTAATAAAACGCAAGCATGCAACATACTACGCAATCGCATCAAGCGTGTGCAGGATAGTTGACGCAATAATAAAGAACGAGCACGCAATACTTACGTTAAGCACGGTAAAATGCGGCGCGTACGGGCTGTCCGGCCTTTCGATAGGCCTCCCGTGCATAGTAAACGCCGACGGCATAAGCAGGGTTATACCGCTTAATTTAAACGAAAAGGAGCAGGAGCTGCTCAAATTATCGGCGCAGACGCTTAAGGATATTTTAAAGGGCGCCGCGCAGTAACAAAAAACACAGACGGCAGATATTAAAATTAAAGATATGGAGGAGAAAGCAAATGGATAAGAAAGAATTTGCACTCAAAAAGCATGAGGAATGGCAGGGCAAGATAGAAGTTATCTCGCGTGCGCCGATAACAACGAGGGAGGAGCTTGCGACGGCATATACGCCGGGCGTTGCGGAGCCCTGTCTTAAAATATCGGAGGACGTGGATCTTTCGTATAAATACACTCGCCGCGGCAATCTTGTTGCCGTTGTGACAGACGGAACGGCAGTGCTCGGTCTCGGTGATATAGGCCCCGAGGCGGGTATGCCCGTTATGGAGGGAAAGTGCGCGCTCTTTAAGACGTTCGGCGACGTTGACGCATTTCCGCTCTGCGTTCGCTCAAAGGACGTTGACGAGATAGTAAACACCGTAAAGCTGATAGCAGGCTCCTTCGGAGGTATAAACCTGGAGGATATATCGGCTCCGCGCTGCTTTGAAATAGAAAGACGCTTAAAGGAAGAATGCGATATCCCCGTATTCCACGACGACCAGCACGGAACGGCCGTAGTTGTGCTTTCAGCAATGCTTAACGCGCTGAAGCTTGTAAACAAGAATATTTCGGAAATAGAAGCCGTTGTAAACGGTTCCGGCGCTGCCGGCATAGCGATAACAAAGCTGCTTATGTCAATGGGCTTAAAGAACGTTATCCTCTGCGACAGAACGGGAGCGATCTATGAGGGACGCGAAAACCTGAACGCGGAAAAAGCCGAAATGGCAAAAATATCAAACAAGGCAATGAAGAAGGGCTCGCTCAAGGACGTGCTTGCGGGCGCGGACGTATTTATAGGAGTATCGGCTCCCAACACGCTGACAAAGGAAATGGTAAAGACTATGGCAAAAGACCCGATTATATTTGCCATGGCAAATCCTGTTCCCGAGATCATGCCCGATGAGGCTGCCGAGGCCGGCGTAAAGATAATGGGTACGGGCAGAAGCGATTTCCCGAACCAGATAAACAACGTGCTTGCGTTCCCGGGAATATTCAAGGGCGCACTTTCGGTACGCGCAAGCGATATAAACGACGAGATGAAGATAGCCGCCGCAAAGGCGATAGCCGATCTTATTTCGGACGACGAATTAAAGCCCGAGTACGTTATCCCCGATGCGTTTGACAAGCGCGTTGCAGATGCTGTTGCAAAGGCTGTTGCGCAGGCTGCGAAGGACAGCGGCGTTGCAAGAATATAAACGTGGGTGTAAAAAAATCGCCCGGGGCGTTCAAGGGCAAAAAGCTTGATGCCGCTTGCTTTTAGTGTGCTCAAAAAATAAAATATACCGTTAAATGCAGAAAATCCGCCGTATTGAGCGGATTTTCTGTGTTTATAAGCACTCATTTTATATATCGAGCTTTTTACAGCCCGTTGCTTTTTTGTATTCGCTCGGCAAAACGCCGAAAATATCCTTAAACGCTTTTGCGAATTTTCCCTGCGTTTCGTATCCCGACTGCTTGGCGGCCGCCGCGATGCTCATATCGGTCGTCCGCAGAAGCTCCGCGGCGCGGCGTATTCTGTATTCCTTCATGTACGCGGCTATCGGTTTTCCGTAGGCCGCCTTAAACGTTTCTTTAAGCGCGGAGGTATTTATAAGAAACTTTTTCGAAAGCTCCTCTATTGTGATCCTTTTCCCGCAGTTTGCCACAAGATAATCGCGGACCGCGCGCGCAAGCTCCGCACCGCGCAGGGGATAGCAGCCGTCCGACGACGGACACGAAATTTCTATCATTTTTTCTATCATTCTATGCAGCAGCCGTGCCATGTCGGTATCGGCGGCGCGGTAATATACCTCCCTGCCGTCGCGCCTGCCTTCTATAAGGCCGCAGCCGCGAAGCTGCCTCAAATGATGCGATACCGCGGGGCTTGTCATGCCCATTACGGCGGATATGTTTATCACACATTCCTCGCAGTGGCAAAGCAGCCAGAATATCTTGATGCGGCTGCCGTCGCAAAGCTGCCTGAAAAGCTCCGATACCTCCGCAAAGCCGCTTTCCTCCGGCATATGCTCGATTGCGTGAGCCATTCCGTTGCCGTGGTCGTGCGGCAGTTTTTTTGTTTCCATAGCAATCGCCTTTCTTATTGTTATTTATGAGCGGGGGTGCGGGGCGGCAGCCCCCGTATAATCGATTTAATAATATCATGATTCCGCCTCAATGTCAATCCTCTTTTCCCATTCGGAAGACGTTTTAGCCCGTTTGGAATGAGATATAAAAAAACTGTTGACTTATGCGGAATTACGCAGTATTATATAGATGAACGATTAAACAACCGTTTAATCGAAAAGCATTTGAAAAGGAGCGGAATATCATGAAAAAAATATACAGGATAGACGTTGACTGCGCAAACTGCGCAAACAAAATGGAGGACGCGGCAAATAAAACTCCGGGCGTAAAAAACGCTGTCGTCAATTTTATGACGCTGAAGATGAACGTTGAGTTTGACGAAGGCGCGGACTGTAAAGAGGTTATGAAAAGCGTTCTCGCAAACTGCAAAAAGGTTGAGGATGACTGTGAGATATATATCTGAGCCGCGGCGGGCTGAGATGTTATCGGAATTACGGTGACGGAGGTATTTATATGAGCGGGAAACAGAAAAAAATGCTCGTCCGCATAATTGTATCGGCGGCAATGCTTGCCGCGCTGCACTTTATACCGGCGGAGGGAGCTTTAAGATTTATTCTTTACATGATACCGTACTTTGTTGTGGGGTATGATATTTTAATAAAAGCCGCCAAGGGCATAAAAAACGGCAGGGTGCTTGACGAATGTTTTCTTATGGCAATAGCTACTGTCGGCGCGATAGCGCTTGCGCTTTATGACAGGAGCGGCGATTACACAGAAGCGATAGCTGTAATGCTGTTTTATCAGGTCGGCGAATGGTTTCAGAGCTATGCCGTCGGCAAAAGCCGCCGCAGCATAAGCGAGCTTATGGACATTCGTCCCGATTATGCAAACATCGAGCGTGACGGAAGGCTTGAAAGCGTTGACCCGGACGAGGTTGAGCCGGGCAGCGTTATAGTTGTCCGCCCCGGTGAAAAAGTGCCGATAGACGGCGTTGTAGCCGAGGGCGCGTCAAGCCTTAACACAAGCGCGCTGACGGGCGAGAGCATGCCGGAGGACGTAAAGCCGGGCGATGAAATAATAAGCGGCTGCATAAATATGACCGGTGTTTTGAAGATAAAAACGACAAAGGAATTCGGCGAATCTACCGTTTCAAAAATACTTGATCTTGTTGAAAACGCAAGCTCGAGAAAATCAAGGTCGGAGGACTTTATATCGGAATTTGCGAGGGTCTACACGCCGGCGGTCTGTATAGGCGCGCTTGCGCTTGCGCTGCTTCCTCCGCTTGCAAGGCTGATTATAATGGGTATTGCGCCGGAATGGGGCGTATGGATATACCGTGCGCTGACGTTCCTTGTAATAAGCTGTCCGTGCGCGCTTGTTATAAGCATACCGCTCAGCTTCTTTGCCGGAATAGGCGGGGCAAGCAGGGCCGGAATCCTTATAAAAGGCTCAAACTATCTTGAAACGCTCTCAAAAGCCGGCATAGTTGTGTTTGACAAGACGGGAACGCTCACGCAGGGCGTGTTTGAGGTAAACGGAATACATCATAACGAGCTGAAAAATGAACAGCTTATAGAATATGCGGCGCTTGTTGAAAGCTCGTCGAGCCACCCGATAAGCAAAAGCCTTTTGAGGGCATACGGCAGGGAGCCCGACCGTTCGCGCGTTTCCGATATAAAGGAAATAAGCGGCTGCGGCATTACGGCAGCCGTTGACGGCAGGCGCGTTGCGGCCGGCAACGCACGGCTCATGGAATCGCTGAACGTTAAATATATAAACTGCCATATGACGGGCACGATAATCCATATCGCAATAGACGGCGAATACGCGGGCCATATTGTCATATCCGATATAATAAAGCCGCACTCAAAGCAGGCCGTGGAGGAGCTGAAAAAGGCGGGCGTTGAAAAGACCGTTATGCTGACAGGCGACAGGAGCGCCGTTGCGGAGCAGGTTGCCGGAGCGCTTAATATAGATACGGTATACAGCGAGCTTTTGCCGGCAGGTAAAGTCGAAAGGGTTGAGGAGCTGATGAGCGCGAAGCCGGAAAAAACAAAGCTTGCGTTTGTCGGCGACGGCATAAACGACGCGCCGGTGCTCAGCCGTGCCGATATAGGCATCGCAATGGGCGCAATGGGCTCCGACGCCGCAATAGAAGCGGCCGATGTTGTGCTTATGGACGACGATCCGCTTAAAATATCAAAGGCGGTAAAAATATCGCGCAAGTGCATCGGGATCGTATATCAGAATATCGTTTTTGCGATAGGCATAAAGCTGATATGCCTTGCGCTCGGAGCGCTCGGCTTTGCGAATATGTGGCTTGCGATATTTGCCGACGTCGGAGTTATGGTGATCGCCGTATTAAACGCAATACGCGCACTGTTTGTAAAAAAGCTGTGATTTATATTTTGCGCGGCGGAAGGGCAATGCGTAAAAAGCGTATGCCGTCCGCCGCGTACGCGGTAAGCATGAAAGGAAAAACGTTATGAAAACAGAAAATATATGTACACAAAAGAATATTCATATACTCGGCCGCTCAAGACCCGACGGCGGCGCGCTTACGCTTTTCTGGACCGCCTCCGGAATAGAAGCCGAAATACGCGCGTCGGAATTGTGGGTGGAATTCGTGTCGGATTACGAGGGCGGCGACCCATGGATAAGCATTGAGCTTAACGGCGCGCTTATATCGCGGCAAATGGTTCCGAAGGGGACGCATAAAATATGCGCATTCAGGAACATGAGCGCCGATACGGTGAAGCACGTCCGCATTTTGCGCGAAACGCAGGCGATGCATAACGACACTTCAAGCTTGCTGCAAATAACAAACCTTATACATAACGGCGAATTTCTGCCGTTTCCGTACAGGAAATATACGCTTGAGTTTGTCGGCGACAGCATAACGGCGGGCGAAGGAATATACGGCGCACAGTCGGAAACGGACTGGATAACGGCGTTTTTGAGCGCGTCGAGGAACTATGCCGTGCTTACGGCGGACGCGGTTGACGCGGAATTTTCGATTGTGGCACAGGGCGGCTGGGGCGCGTATATTTCGTGGGACGGGAATACGGAGCACGCCGTGCCGAAGGTATATGAGCAGCTGTGCGGCATTGCAAACGGAGAGCGAAACGTTTCCCTCGGCGCCGGCGAGATGTATGATTTTTCAAAAAGAAGCGCCGACGCCGTTATAGTGAACCTCGGCACAAACGACGCAACGGGTCTTGCGCTGCCGGACGGCAGCTATGAGCACGTCGGCGTCGAACGCTTTAAGAAAAGCGTTGTCGATTTTTTGAAAACGCTCAGAAAGCATAATAAAGACGCTGAAATCGTCTGGGCATACGGTATGCTCGGAACGCCGTTTCTCGGTTTTATAAACGAAGCTGTCGATACATATAAAAAATCAAGCGGCGATGAGCGCGTGTTCGTGTTTGTGCTGCCGCAGACGGAAACGGAAACGTTCGGCGCGCGCAGCCATCCGGGCAGAAAGGTGCATAAAGCCGCGGCCGAAGCGCTGAGCGGCTATTTGAAGTGGCTGCTGCGCATGTAAAAACATCGGCGCATATGGCGCATATTTGTAATAAAATCATCACGCCTATCATATTTATATAAAAAATATGATAGGCGGTGACGCGTACATGACGGGAATACTGATAACTGCCTACAGCTTTGTTGCGGCTGTGATAGGCGCCGGCTTTGCATCGGGACAGGAGGTGCTGAGCTTTTTTTCGTTATACGGGAAATGGGGGCTGCTCGGGATAGGCGTGTCATCATTTGTGTTCGGGGGATTTTCTTATTTTGTGCTGTCCGCGTGCGTAACGGAAAAAACAAGCGACTACAATACGCTTTTGGGGCGGTTTATGAACAGGGGAGCAAGACGTATTTCCGCTGCCGTAACGCTTGTTTTTCTCGTGTGCTCGTTTGCCGTTATGACGGCGTGCTTCGGTGAAACGGCGTATCTGCTGTTCGGTTTGAATAAGGCGGCGTCATCTGCCGCTTTTGCCGCCGTATGCACCGTAACGGCAATGACGGGCTCAGACAGGGCGCTTAAATTAAACGGCGTGCTCGGCGCCGTTATAGCGTTCGGCATAACGGCCGCGGCGCTTTATATGCTGCGCTACCGCGAGCATCAGACGTTTATGACGCAGGCAAGCGCGGTTGTTTCGGGCGGCGGTTATGCCGGATATAACCTTATAGGCGCGGGCGTTATCCTTGCCGGGCTGTCGCGCAATATAAAAACAAAAAGCGACGCCGCCGTTTCGGCGGTGCTTGCCGCCGGCGCGCTTTCGTTTATGCTGCTTTTGATTTTTGCGCTGATAGGGATATACAGAAAATATATCGACCTCGGCGAGCTGCCGATGCTGACGCTTGCGCTTAGAGAGGGCAGGGGGATAACGTATTTTTACAGCGCGATGCTTATGCTTGCCGTTGTTACAACGGCAGTATCAGACGTTGTCGGAGCGGCGGAGCTGACGGCCGGACGGCTGCCGCGGTATGTCTCTGCCGCGGCGGTCGGAATCATAGGCTTTGCCGTGTCTGGAGCCGGGTTCTCCGCCGTTATAAATACGGCCTACAGGGCGTGCGGCTTTTTGGGGATGGGGCTCATTTTGTATACAATAATAAAGTATAAAAAATATAAAAAAGAGAGGAAACAAGAGAAAAACAGAGAAAATAAGAGGTAATGGGGGTATAATCGGGCGTAATCGTCCGTAATCGCGGTTGATAAAAAAAATATTATCTGTTATTATATATAAGTCGTTCAGCGGCAGACAGTATGAATTGCGGGATGTAGCGCAGTTTGGTAGCGCATTTGGTTTGGGACCAAAGGGCCGCAGGTTCAAATCCTGTCATCCCGACCAAATTTTCTCGGGGCATGCCGCAGACGGGATATTAAGGGAGTTTAGCTCAGCTGGGAGAGCGTCTGCCTTACAAGCAGGATGTCACAGGTTCGAGCCCTGTAACTCCCACCATTTTCCCTTTTTGACCATTGGGAATGGTTTGACGCAAAAGATAAAAAGTTTACAAAAGAATAAAAAAATTGCTGGTGTAGCTCAATTGGTAGAGCAGCTGATTTGTAATCAGCAGGTCGCGGGTTCGAGTCCCATCACCAGCTCCATATGGGAGAGTTCCCGAGTGGCCAAAGGGGGCAGACTGTAAATCTGTTGTCTTCGACTTCAGTGGTTCGAATCCACTCTCTCCCACCAGATTATATGCCTGATTTAATTATCAGGCATATTTTTTTATGCTTATACGGATTTGCGGGCTTTTGAAACGAACATTCCGGCAGAGGAAACTATCGATTTGGTTGTATCTGCCTTAAACGAATTAGGGTATGAAGATGTGACTATAAAACCGCTGCCCTATTTCGTGGAACGGAAATTCGAAGAAACCGGATGGTATTGCCTGAGAGCAAGAAAACCGCACAGCTGCCGTATCTGAGCAGCGGCTGTTATCTGTTCCGCTCAAAAATCGCCTTGCTGCGCAAGCGCACACCACGCGACCGAGCACAGGTAAAAAATCTTTGCTGTATTCACGAAGACGGTATGCGCTTCGCTTGCTGCACCGAACATTTTGCGTAACAGACAACAGCCGCTTGCCTGAGCGGTACATATTTCCCCTTTCGAGGAATGTATGTGCAGCGTAACATCCTTTCCGAGGAAGGGGTGATATGTGTCGCGAATAAAAAACTTTCGGCAGCGGCAGCATAGCGGGGGTGTGGGGGCGGCAAGATGAGCGACCTCTACGGTATGTTTTTAAAGAACTGGGGTATTATGCCGTCGGAGCTTGCACGCCAAAATCCGACACTGCTGTTTTTGGCGCTCGATACGCTTAACGGCAGCGCGGACGAACCCGAAATCCCGCCCGGCATGGCGTTTTTTTATGGGAAATGAGACAGAATATTTGACAATTTTCTTTATATGGTGTATAATATCATATGGCTGCTATGGCGTGATTATTTTTGTGGAAAGTAACCAAAAATAAAAAAAGCGCCGCAAATTTTTATGTGATAATGTATACTATATATATATATATATATATGAGATAGGTCTCGACACGCCTCTTTGCAATGTGTATTGTAAATGCGTACCATGTCGGGGCCGCTTTTGTTTTGGGAGCTTGAGATGAGTGATATAAAGAAAGCAACAACTTTTGATGAGCAAATAGATATTTTGCAAAGCAGAGGTATCTTTATATGTGATGCTGAACGAGCAAAGAAGATATTGAGCAGCTGAAAAAGTACAGAGGGCAATTTCCCGTTTGGGCAGCGGTTGAGTTATTTACTTTGGGAATAATAAGGAATTGTTATCTAAATATAAGGACGGATACGCAAAAAAAGTATTGCAAGGTTATTTAATACAGGACCGAGACAGATGAACAGTTGGCTCGAGTGTATAAATTATCTGCGCAATATGTCGGCTCATTATATGCGGCTGTACAAAATAAATATGCAGAAAACCCCAACTTCATGTAAAAAGCTTTGCCCGGATTTTAAACCGACGAATAAGGTGTATGATATCATATACATTATGAAATTCATGATGCCGGACGCCGACGAATGGAACAATTATGTAATACCGAACATAAGCGCCATGTGGGAAGAATATAAAGATTATGTAAGCTTTTCGGATTATGGTTTCAGCGCCGATTGGGAGCGCAATTTGAAAATTTAATATTATTTTTAAGCACATCTTCGGGTGTGCCTTTTTGATGCGGATTTTTAGAAAGGCGGTGAAAAAATGGCTGATGAAATAGGAAAGCTGCTTGTGAGGATAGACGCGGAGGACAACGCCTCGGCGCCGGCGTGCCGCTCGATATGAGCGCGTATTTTGAAAAGCGGTTCGCGCAGGGCGAAAACGAAATCGACTTTGTCAATCTCGGCGACTTTTATGTGCGTCCCGTGCTGCCTTTTTACATACAAGGCTTCGCCTAATATCGTTTCTGTAAGGAATACAAAAAAATACCGCGGAGGCAATGTTTTGCTCTCTGCGGTATGACGTCGGAAAATCATATATACATTTTTAAGCAGTGCCGTTCAAGATACATATCACGCAGCAACACTCCAGATGAAATCAGATACGCCGTCCGCCGTATGAATTC
>DVLU01000050.1 GCA_018715365.1 Candidatus Ornithomonoglobus intestinigallinarum
GGCGGCAGCAGGCCGCAAAAGGAGCAAAAAATGGAGGACAATGTAAAGCCGGCAGTGGCCGTTGTAAAGTGCGAACGGTATTCCGACTGCTTTGACTATGTGAAAAAGACCGTAGATATGCTGGGCGGCATCGGGAAATTTGTCAGGGCGGGCGATCGCGTTGTTATAAAGCCGAATCTCGTATCGCGCAAAAATCCGGACGAAGCGGCAACAACGCATCCGGCCGTAGTAAAGGCCGTATGTGAGCTTGTAAAGGCGGCGGGCGGGGAAGCGGTTATTGCCGAAAGCCCGGGCGGAGCGTACAATGCCGCCGTACTGCGCAGCGTTTATTCCGGCTGCGGCATGGACAAGGCCGCGGAGGAGGGCGGCGCAAAATTAAATTACGATACGTCATTTTCGGAAACGCCGATACCGGACGGAAAAACAGTAAAAAGCCTTGCGGTTATAGAGCCGATACTTAAAGCCGATGTTGTAATATCGGTTGCAAAGCTGAAAACACACGCCATGACAAGCTACACCGGAGCGGTCAAAAACCTTTTCGGAGCCGTTCCGGGCACGCACAAGGCGGAGCTGCATTTCAGGCTGAACGAGCGCGAAGCGTTTTGCTCGATGCTGCTTGATCTTTGCGGATTTATAAAGCCGTCGCTGTCGATAATCGACGGCGTGTGGGGCATGGAGGGAAACGGCCCCACGGCGGGCAAAAACCGTCATATGGGGCTTATCATGGCAAGCGAAAACCCGTATGCGCTCGACCTCACTGCAAGCCGCGTGATAGGCTATACGCCGGAGGAGGTGCCGACGGTAAGGCAGTCTTTGGAACGCGGGCTTACGGTGAGAGTGCCGGAAATTCTCGGCGGCAGCATCGATTCGTTTATCGTTCCCGATGTTGAAAAGCCGGAGAGCCATTTCAACCTGCTAAAAATACTGCCGCTCCCGTCGGCGCTTAACGCAGCCGTTACAAATATGTTTTCGGCGCGCCCCGAAATCGACAAAAGCGTGTGCGTGGGCTGCGGAGAATGTATGCGGTGCTGTCCGCCGCGGGCGATAAAAATGAAAAACAAAAGGCCCGAAATTGACAAAGGCAGATGTATAAAGTGCTTTTGCTGTCAGGAGCTGTGCCCCAAAAGGGCGGTTAAAATAAAGCGTCCGCTTGCAAACAGGCTGATGCTTAAAATATTAAAATAACAAACCGGAAGGTGATATTTTTGTTTAATATTGTTCTTGTTGAGCCGCGCATACCGCAGAACACGGGAAATATTGCGCGTACCTGCGCCGCAACGGGCTGCCGTCTGCATATCGTCCGTCCGACCGCGTTTCAGATTACGGACAAGAATTTAAAGCGCGCGGGGCTTGACTACTGGCATCTCTTAAACGTTGCATATTATGATAACCTTGACGATTTCTTTGAGAAAACAAAGGGCGGCAGATATTTTTACGCGACAACAAAAGCGCCGCACGCATACACGGACGTTGCTTTTAAGGACAATGATTATATAATGTTCGGGCGAGAGGATGCGGGGCTTCCGGAGGAGCTTTTGTATGAGCATGAGGAGCGCTGCATACGCATACCGATGATAGCCGAGGCGAGAAGCCTTAACCTTTCAAATTCCGTTGCCGTTATAGTGTATGAGGCGCTGAGACAGCAGGGATTTGAGAATTTAAAAAACATGGGACAGCTGACGAAGTTTCATTGGTAGCCGCTGTTTTTCTCCAAAGGGGGCTCCGCCCCCTTTGAAACCCCCTTTTTTAGAACCCCCTTTTTTGAATCCCCGAAGGGGAGATATGTTATAGCAGAAAGGAAATTGAAATGAATATTAAAATAGTTGTGGACACAAGCTCGGACATTCCTATGGATGTTGCCGAAAAGTACGATATAGGAATACTTTCGTTTTTAAGCATTTTCGGAGATGAAAGCTACGTTACGGGCACGGAGCTAAAAAACGCCGATTTTTATAAAATGCTTGAAGCGTCGGAAAAAATACCGACGACCGCCCAGACGCCCTACGGCGATATGCACGACTACCTGCTCGAGCAGGCAAAAGCTCACGACTGCGTCATATATTTCACGATCTCATCAAAGGGCAGCGGACAGTACCAGACGGCGCGGCTCGTTACAGAGGAAATTGCCGAGGAATATCCCGAAGCGGACATCAGAATAGTTGATTCCGAAAAGTTTTCGCTGTATATTGCGGAAACGGCAGTCCGTGCCGCGGAGCTTGCGGCGGCGGGAAAAGACCCCGATGAAATCATAGCCGACTGCATGGAGTATATAAAATCATGGCGGTGCTATCTGCTCGTTGATACGCTTAAATATCTCGAAAAGGGCGGGCGCATAAACAAAACCGCGGCCGTTGTCGGGACGCTGCTCGATATAAAGCCGATACTCACGATCGAGCACGGGCTTGTGGAAACGATGGACAAGCTGCGCGGCAAGAAAAAGCTTGTTGACAAGCTTATAGATAAGATAAAAGAGGACGAGGATTTTGACGCGGAAAATCCGCGGTTTCTTGTTGTCCAGTCGGACAGCGCGCGCGGCGAGGAGGCGTGCGGGAAGCTTGAGGAGGAATTCGGCAAGGGCTGCGTCAGGATGTACAGTGAGTTCGGACCGGTAATCGGCACGCACGTCGGTCCCGGCGCATTTGCGATAATTGCAGCCATAAAGGCTTGAGCTTTTTCAAGGGGGCTCCGCCCCCTTGGACCCCCGGGCACATATCACCCCTTCCTCGGAAAGGATGTTACGCTGCACATACATTCCTCGGAAGGGGAAATATGCGCCGCCTTTTTATATGTGCGGGCTCCGCCCCCTTGGACCGCCTTCGTATTCTCACCCCGTGAGGGTGTTTTTTTATTGCCTTTCGCGGAAAATGCTAAAACACATTTCTTTTGTTCTATCATTTTAAGCCGTGCGGTTTTACAATATATTCGGAAAGCCGGTACCGGCAATTTCATACGAACGGAGGAAATGACAATGGAGATAATATTATGCGGCGGTGGAACTGAGCTTGCGCGGGCGGCGGCCGATGTTATAAAGTCGCAGCTTGACAAAAAGCCCGACAGCGTAATCGGTTTTGCAACAGGCTCAACACCGCTCGGAATGTATAAAAGGCTTGCGGAGCTTTACAAAAACGGCGAAATCGATTTCAGCCGCGCCGTATCGTTTAACCTTGACGAATATTATCCTATAAAAAGCAGCGACAGCCGTAGCTATCATAAATTCATGTATGATAATCTGTTCAGGCATATAAACATAAACCATTCGAACATCCATATCCCGGACGGAGAAACGGACGATCCCGAGCGCGAATGTGCGGAATATGAGCGCAAAATAGAGGCGGCGGGCGAAATTGATATACAGATACTCGGCCTGGGCAGAAATGGCCATATAGGCTTTAACGAGCCCGCGCCGGAATTATACGCAAAAACGCATCTCACAGAGCTTTCTCATGATACGATAGAAGCAAATTCGCGTTTTTTTGAAAACGAAAGCTGTGTGCCGCGCCATGCGCTCACCATGGGAATGGCGTCGATACTGCGTGCGAAAAGAATACTGCTGCTTGCGTCGGGCGCAGGGAAGCGTGAGGCAATATCGTCGCTCCTGTCGCCGTACGTTACAACGCAAAGCCCCGTAACGATGCTCAAGCTGCGCCGCGGCGTTACGCTTGTCTGCGATAACAAAGCGTATCCCGGCGAATACAAAAATGACGGAGGAGATAAGCGTTTATGAAAACTGCGGGACTTATGATAGATTGCTCCAGAAATGCCGTGCGGAAGCCCGAAGCTGTAAAGCGCATGGCCGATATAATGAGCAGGCTCGGCTTTAACGCGCTGCTTCTGTACACCGAGGACACCTACGAAATAGAAGGCGAGCCGTATTTCGGCTATCTCCGCGGCAGATACACGAAGGCGGAGCTGAGGGATATGGACGATTACTGCGCCGGGCTCGGCATTGAACTTATACCGTGCATACAAACACTCGCTCATTTAAACGGCATTGTCCGCTGGCGGGAGTATGAGGATATAACAGACGTAAACGACATTTTGCTTGCCGGCGAAGAAAAAACGTACAAGCTGATACGAAAAATGTTTAAAACCGTTTCCGAAACGTTTACGTCGGGGAAAATACATATAGGCATGGACGAAGCGTGGATGCTGGGCGCCGGGAAGTATTTGCGGAAAAACGGCTATACGCCGCAGCTTGAAATCATGAAAGCGCATCTTGCGCGCGTTTCGGAGCTTGCGGCGGAATACGGTCTTGAGCCGATGATGTGGAGCGATATGTTTTTCCAGGCGGCCGTTGGCGAAGCGCTGTCGGAGGACGCCGATGTTATCGACGATGCGGTGCGCGCCGCCATGCCGGAAAATATAACGCCCGTATACTGGGATTATTATTCAACCGATAAAACTCATTACGATAACGTGATGAAGGCGCATAAGCGGTTCGGGAAACCGTTTTGGTTTGCGGGCGGGCTGTGGACATGGACGGGCTTCACGCCGCATAATCTTTATTCAATGCGTGCATCGTCGGCGGCGCTTAAGAGCTGTATGGAAAACGGCGTTGAAAATGTATTTTTCACTATGTGGGGCGACGACGGCGCGGAAACGTCGATGTTTTCTATATTGCCGTCGCTCTGCTATGTGTCGCAGGTAATAAAGGGCGACGACGGCGATGATGCAATAAAGCGCGCATTTAAGGAGCTTACGGGGATAGAGCTTGAGAGCTTTTTGAATATAGATATTCCGGGAATTACGTTTGAAGGCGAAAACAAAAACAAGACGGTAAACCCCGATAAGTATACATTATACAACGACTGCTTCCTCGGTATTTTTGACAGCATCGTAAACCGCGGAAACACCGAGATATACAGAGAAACATCGCGCCGTCTGTCAAAGCTTGAGGATAACGGCGAATACGGGTACATTTTTAAAACGGTTCGTTCGCTGTGCGACGTGCTGGAGGTTAAAAACGAGCTTGGTTTGAATATCCGCGATGCGTACAGAGCTGGCGATAAAATCAGGCTTGGAGGGCTTGCTGAAGAGTGCCGCAGGGCTGCGGGGCTTGCGGAAGCGTTTCTCGAAAATCTGCGCGTGCAGTGGTACAGGGAAAACAAGCCGTTCGGCTTTGAGGTGCAGGAAACGCGTATAGGCGGGCTCGCGTGCCGGTTAAGGAGCTGTGCGGTGCGGCTTGAGCTGTATGCGGACGGCCAAACGGAAAAGATAGACGAGCTTGAGGAGGATATACTTGATCCCGAATGTGACGCCGGCTCCGGACCGCGAGAAATATGGGCAACGCCGTGGAATAAGTATTTTGTAAATATAATTTGATTTTTCTTTAAAAAAGGGGGCGGAGCCCCTTTTTTTAGTCCATCCGTCCGTTTTTATATTACGGGGAAAAGTAGCGTCTGTAGCAAAGCGGCTTTTGACCGGCGCTTTTTTTAAATTGCGCAATAAAATTGCTTGTATCAAGGAAGCCGCACCGCTCCGCGATTTCGCCGACGGACAGCTCAGTTGTGCGAAGCATTATTTTCGCCTCGTTTATGCGGCAGTTTATAAGATAATTGTACGGCGTTGTGCCTGTTATCCTTTTGAACATCCTTATAAAATAATATTTCGACATGGGTATTTCGCGCATAATATCTTCAACCGTGAGCTGCTCCGCAAAACGGCTCTTGATAAAGCTTTCGGCGGAACGGATATATCCGTAATAGCGCCCCGTGTTTTTCGACCGCTCCGTTTTAAGACTGCCCTCAAGCAGCATATTGAATATCGAGTGGAGCGATGCCGAAACAAACGAAGCGCTTAAAATATCAGCCCTGTCGGTTTTTGAAATAACCTCCGAAACGGCCGCCGCAAAGCGCTCCGGCTCAATCAGCTTTACGGCGCGCACGCCCGACGGGTACAGCAGCTCAAAAAACTGCTTTGACACACTGCCGCGGATATGAAGCCATAAAAATTCCCATCTGCCGTTATCCGCGAAATATCTGTGCGGCTCGTGGCAGTCTATAACGGCGCAGCAGCCCGCGGGAAGGGAAACGCAGGAGCCGTCGGCTTCGGCCGTTCCCGAGCCGGCAACGGTGCAGAGCAGCAAAAGGCTGTCGTGAGTACTTCTTCTGACCTCATAGCCGTCGTCCGCAAAAAAGTGCCCCGATTCCGTAACGTAAAAGGGGAGCGAAAGCGCGGCCGGCGGAGGCGTTGCCGTTATCCAGATCGAATTATCCGATATTTTTTCTTTATATTTTCCCATTTCAATCACCCCTGTAAAGCGTCTTTACCGCATTATATCACAGAACCGCTTTCACTTCAAGCGTTATGAGCAATTATTTCATATTTTTTTGCAATAATGCTTAATGATTTTTCGTGACGAGTGATGTATAATAGCCGTAGAAAACAAACAGAGAGGAGCAGCGTCATGAACGGTGTTATTGTAAGAGAGGAAAAGGTTATTATACCGACATACGAGGCGGGCGAATATGATAAAAACCCGATGTTTCTTGAAAAACGCGTTTACCAGGGCTCAAGCGGGCGCGTGTACCCGCACCCCGTCTGCGAAAGCGTAGCCGATGAAAAAACCGATAAGGAGTATAACGCAATTTTTCTTGAAAATGAATATATACTCGTTATGATACTTCCGGAGATCGGCGGAAGGATACAGCGCCTTTACGACAAAACAAACGGCTGCGATGCGGTATATTACAATGAGGTCATAAAGCCCGCGCTTGTGGGGCTTGCGGGGCCGTGGATTTCGGGCGGCATAGAATTTAACTGGCCGCAGCACCACAGACCGTCAACGTTTGATCCCGTCGATTACAAAATAATAAAAAACAAGGACGGCTCAGTCACCGTCTGGGTCGGCGAAACGGAAAAAATGTTCCACACAAAGGGTATGGCGGGCTTTACCGTATATCCCGGCAAAGCTTATCTTGAAATTAAAGGGCAGGTGTATAACCCGACGGACCGCCCGCAGACGTTTTTGTGGTGGGCAAATCCGGCAGTGCCCGTAAACGACAATACGCAGTCCGTTTTCCCGCCGGACGTCCACGCCGTGATGGACCACGGCAAGCGCGCCGTTTCGAAATTCCCGATAGCCGACGGCGTTTATTATAAATACGACTACGCTCCGGGCACGGATATTTCACGTTATAAAAATATCCCAGTGCCGACGTCGTATATGGTCTATCATTCCGATTACAACTTTGTGGGCAATTATGACTACAAAAAAGCCGCAGGGCTTCTCCATATCGCAGACCACCATATTTCACCCGGCAAAAAACAGTGGACCTGGGGCAACGGCGATTTCGGAAAGGCATGGGACAGAAACCTGACGGACGAAAACGGCCCGTATATAGAGCTTATGACCGGCGTATTTACGGATAACCAGCCCGATTTTACGTTTTTGAAGCCGTATGAGGAAAAGACGTTTGTTCAGTATTTTATGCCTTATAAGGCCGCGGGCGCGGTTAAAAACGCATCGCTCGACGCCGCGCTGAATCTTGAGCCGATTAAAGGGGACACTAAAGCGCGTTTGACAGTTTACACCCCTTCGGGGCTTGAAAACGCCGAGGTAAGCGTTCTGCACGGCGAAAAAACAATATACAAGGGGACACTGAATTTAAAGCCCGCCGATGTGTTTGAGGAAACAATAGATACGGGGGACACTAATTCCGGCGAGCTTTCGGTCAGAATAACGAGGGACACTAAAACCGTATTATCGTACACGCCGCAGAAGGATACGGAGCCGGTGCCGTCGCCGGCGGAGGAAATACCGGAGCCCGAGAAAATAGAAACGGCGGAAAAGCTGTTTTTGGCGGCAGTCCATCTTGAGCAGTACCGTCATGCCACGTATTCGCCGGAGCCGTATTATCTCGAGGGCTTAAAGCGCGACGCGTCGGACATACGCTTAAATAACGGCTACGGCAAGTACCTTTACAATAAGGGCAGATTTTCCGAGAGCGAAAAATATTTCAGACGCGCGGTAAAATCATCGACCTGGAAAAATCCGAATCCGTATGACTGCGAGCCGTATTATAATCTCGGTTTGGCTTTACAGGCGCAGAACAAAACGGACGAAGCATTTGACGCGTTTTATAAGGCCGTATGGGACGGCAATATGCAGGATAAGGCATTTTACCGTCTGGCGTGCCTTGCGTCGCGGACGGATAAGAGTGCGGCGCTTGAATTTGCCGAAAAATCGCTTGTGAGAAATGCGCACAATATAAAGGCGAGAACGCTCAAAACGGCTCTTTTGAGAAAACTCGGAAGAGAGGACGAGGCAAAAGCGTTTGCAAAAGAAACGCTTATTATCGACCCGCTCTGCCACGGCGCATATTATGAGCTTTACAAGCTTACGGGCGATGGGCTTGACGAATTAAGAGCTGTGATGCGCGGCGACAATCATAATTATATCGAGCTTGCCGGCTGCTATGCGGAGGCGTATATGCACGGCGACGCGGCGGAGGTGCTTCGCCTTGCGCAAAACGATGACGACCCGATGCTGCATTATTGGCTCTTTGCCGAAACCGCTGACAAAGCGGAGCTTGACAGGGCTGAAAAATCAAGTTCGCTGTACTGCTTCCCGAACCGATTGGAGGATATCGGCGTGCTTGAGCTTGCGATAGAAAACGGCGGAGAATATGCGAAGTATTATCTCGGCTGCCTTTTATACGATAAGGGCAGATGGGAGGAGGCAATGGCGCTTTGGGAGAGCTGTGCCGAAAAGATAAGCCTTGCGACGGTTTACAGAAATCTTTCGCTTGCCTGTTACAATAAGCTTAAGGACGGCGAACGTGCGCTTAATGCGCTTGAAAAGGCGTTTGCGAAGGACAAAACGGACGCACGCGTATTTTTTGAGCTTGATCAGCTTTACAAAACACTGAATTTCCCGCTCAAAAAACGTCTTGACAATATGAACGCGCATGCGGAGCTTTTGGAAATGCGCGACGATTTGTATACGGAATACATAACACTCTTGAATTTGAACGGCGAATATAAAAACGCGTACGAGCGCATAATGAGCCATCAATTCCACCCGTGGGAGGGCGGAGAAGGCAAAATCCCGGCGCAGTACAGAATATCGCTTATGGGGCTTGCGGAGGAAAAAGCCGGAAACGGCGATAAAGAGGGCGCGGTAAGGCTCCTTGAGGATGCGCTTGTTTACCCGCATAATCTCGGTGAGGGCAAGCTTATAGGCAATATGGACAACGACATTTATTATATGCTTGGCTGCCTTTACGATGACGCGAAAAAATCGGAGGAAGCGTTTAAGCTTGCGTCGCGCGGCGAATTTGAGCTGTCGTCCGCAATGTATTATAACGATCAGCCGCCGCAGCTTATGTATTACGCGGCGAAGGCAATAGAGAAGCTCGGCGATGCGGAAACTGCCGAAAAACGATTCGAAGCGTTTGTAAAATACGGCGAGGAACATAAAAGCGATGAGGTCAAAATAGATTATTTTGCTGTGTCGCTGCCCGATTTCCTTATATTTGAGGGCGATTTAAACAAGAAGAACAGAGTGCACTGCTGTCTTATGGCATCGCTCGGGAGTCTTGGCCTTAACGATATTGAAAAAGCGAAGGAATACGCGTACCGCGGCCTTGAGGAGGACTGCGTAAACGCGGAGCTGCTTAAAATAACAAGGCTCTGATGCTTATAAAAAATGGGGGGTTTGGGGGGCGTCAGCCCCCCAAAAAAAGAAGAATGTAAAAATTTAATTTTTGAATGAACCGAAACCGGCGTTTGCGATTATCGTCTGACCGCTTTCGCTTGTGAGCAGCCCGGCAACGTTGCGCGCCGGTGAATTTTCAGGTTCGTCGACGCGTATAACGGCAAAATAATTTGTCGAAAGCGGGTAGCTGCGGTCGGCAAGCGTCTCGTCTGTCGGCATAACGCCGTCAACCGAAAGCAGCTTCAGGCTGTTTTCGGAAAGCAGGAACGAAACGGTGTTTTTAAAGTAATAATACATGCTGTAGCCGAGCGCATAGCTTCCCGGATTATCGTATGAAAAGCCGGATACGTCCGTTAATATGCTTGACATTGATATCGATATGTTTTCAAGCCGTATATCCTCGTTTATTTCCCGGCCGTCAAGGAAGAAACGCTCCATCTGGGCATGGCTGCCGCTGTCGTTGTTGCGGCAGTACGCCGCAAACGGCGCGTCCGGGCCGCCTATTTCGCTCCAGTTTGAAACGGCGTTATCAACGTAAATGCTCTTTATCTGCTCGCTTGTTATATTTTCCGCCGGGTTTTGACCGTTTGTGAAAAACACAAGCGCTTCGTTTGATATGGGTATATATTCAAGCTCCGCGCCTTCGGATTCTGCAAGCTCCTCAACCTCGTCCGTGGGATCGGGAACAAGTATAATATCGGCAGCGCCGTCTATCAGAAGCTTATACGATTCTATCGTTTTATCGTGCGCTGCGGGGAACCTCACGTGCTTGTCGTGGTTTATAAAAAGCGAGCGGTAGAGCTGCTCCGTTATCGGGTACGACGATGTTGAGCCGGTTATAACGGGCATTTCCTCGTCAAGACCGAATTCCTCCGCAAGCTCCGTAGGTATGGCGGGACGGTTGCCGTACATAAAATCGCTCATGAAATAATCTATATATTCGCAGGCCTCCGTGCGCGTGATGCTTTTTTGCGGCTCCAGATATTGATCGGATTTGCCGTAGCCCGTCGGAACAAACGTCGGGAACAGATAATAGCCCATTTCGTAAAGCTTGTCATAGGCTTCGCGCGCATAATCGGATACGGTGTCTATATCAACAAAGCCGTCGTATTCAAATACCCTGGACGCCGTTCCTCCGAAATAATTCACTACTCTGTATTCCATCGTAACAAGCTCCTCGCGCGTAACGCTTCGCGAAGGATTAAAATAATCGTCGCCCATAACGATGCCGCGGCTGTAAAGCGCGTAAACGGCGGGAGCGAACCAGTCGTTTTCCGATACATCCTTAAACGGCATTTCGCCGGCGGCTGCTTCGTCCGCGTTTATCATGCGCGCGATAATTGCCGCCATCTGCGCCCTTGTTAAAATTTCATCGCCGTTAAAATTCCCGTTTTCATCACCCGTTATAATTTTGCGCGCGTACATACGGCTCAGCCCCGGCGCGTATGCGTGCGCGTCAAGATCGTTAAAATGCGGCTGTTCGCCGCTCTTAAACGTAACCTCGGTGTCCTCCGGGACATACGCATAAAAATATCCGTTTTCATATTCGCAAAATGGTATTGTTTTGCCGGTTTCGCTGTCTGTGCCGACAAGGTTATAGCCGTCCGACCAATCGTATTCAATGTCGGATTTTACAACCTTCATAACGCAGTCGCCGCCGGACGCAAATGCTGTCGATGCTGCCGCGGCGGCGGTGCAAAGAGCCGCGGCGGCTGTTATTATTTTTGTTTTCATGGTAGATTTATACCTCCTTTTGTTTTTTTCTCTTGGATATATTGTATAATTTAGGCGCGCGGATGTCAAGTGTTTTGCGTAAAAAAGTATATTGCAATAAGCGGCAGCGGGAATTTGACCGCAAAACAAAATAAAAATCAATAAAGGTATGGACATTTAAGAAAATTTGCTGTATTATATACGTATATAAAGAACAAATGCAGGGAGAGTGCGGAGATGGAACTGTTAAAGAGGAAAGAAAAAAGCAGCCTTACAACAAAGGTACTGCAGTTTGGCGAAGGGAATTTCCTGAGGGGCTTTGTCGATTGGATGATAGACAGGCTAAACAAGGAATATGACTGGAACGGCGGCGTTGCCGTTGTTCAGCCGCTGCCCGGCGGCATAACAAACCTTATAAGCGATCAGGACGGACTGTATCATCTTTATTTAAGGGGGCTGCTGAACGGAAAGCGCGAGGAGGAAACGCGTGTTGTTGAATGTATAACGGACGCGTTTAACCCGTATGAGGAAACGGAAAGGTTTTTTGATTATGCAAAAAAGCCGGAGCTTCGCTTTATCGTTTCAAACACGACGGAGGCGGGCATTGAATACAAAAGCGGCGGAAAAGACGGCGATTTTGTAAATTCAACGTTTCCCGGCAGGCTGGCGATGTTTATGAAAAAGCGCTATGACGCGGGGCTTCCGGGATTTATTATACTTCCGTGCGAGCTTATAGACAAAAACGGCGACCGCCTTAAGGAATGTGTTTTAAAATACGCCGGGGACTGGAATTACGGCAGCGGCTTTGCCGAATGGGTAAACAGCGAAAATTATTTTACAAACACGCTTGTTGACAGGATAGTCACAGGCTATCCGCGCGACAGGGCCGAGGAAATGTGCAGGGAATACGGCGTTCTCGATAATGTTATAGACACGGCGGAAATATTTCATCTTTGGGTGATAGAGGGCGATAAAAAGCTTGCCGGGGAAATGCCGTTCCACAAAATCGGCTTGAATGTTATATGGACCGACGACGTAACGCCGTATAAGAAACGCAAGGTGCGTATATTAAACGGCGCGCATACGATGATGGTCCCGGCCGCTTATCTTGCCGGGATACGCACCGTCAGGGAGGCTATGGACAATGAAATTGTATTTGAATTTATGCGCCGCGGTATTTTTGACGAGGTAATACCTACGATAGACATGGATAAGGAGGAGCTTATAAGCTTTGCAAACGACGTGACGGAACGCTTCAAAAACCCGTTTATAGAGCATTATCTTATAAGCATTGCATTAAATTCCGTTTCAAAATTCAAGGTGCGCGTTTTGCCGAGCCTTTGGGGATATATCGAAAAAACGGGACGCGAACCGAAATGCCTTGTATTTTCGCTTGCGGCGCTTATCGCCTTTTACAAAACCGACGACGCCAATGACAGCGCTGACGTGACGGAGTTTATGAAAAATGCGGATATAGGCGAAATACTTGCAAAAACGGAATATTGGGACCGCGATCTTTCAATGCTGAAGGAATCGGTTGAAAAATATTTCGGACAGATAAACGCCGCCGGCGCGCTTAAGGCGATGGAAGAACTGCTTGCGTAAAAAATTATTGAGAGGGAGATTAACGTGAAACAAATACGTATAAACGGCCGCGACAACGTCGCCGTTATGCTGGAGGGCGAGCTTGCCGGGCACAAAATTGCGCTTAAAGATATAAGCGCCGGGGAAAACATTATAAAATACGGCTATCCGATAGGCCATGCCGTAACGGACATAAAGGCTGGCGAGCACGTACATACGCATAATACGGCAACAAACCTTTCGGGCACGGAGCAATACAGCTACAAGCCTGTGAACGCGGCGGTAAAAAAGCACGGGGGCTTTAAATTCGGCGGCTTTGCGAGGAAGGACGGAAGCGTCGGGATACGCAACGAAATATGGATAATAAACACCGTCGGCTGCGTAAATAAAACGTCGGAGCTGCTTGCGCGGAAGGCGTCTGAAAAATACGGCGGCGGAGTTTACAATTTTGTCCATCCGTTCGGCTGTTCGCAGCTCGGCGATGATTATAAAACGACGCAGAAAATATTAAAGGGGCTTGTGAACAATCCGAACGCTGCGGGCGTGCTTGTGCTCGGGCTCGGCTGCGAAAACAATAATATACCGGCGTTTAAAAGCGTTCTCGGAGAATATGACGGCGACAGGGTGAAATTCATGTCAGCTCAGGATTACGACGATGAAATCGGCGAGGGCTCAAGGCTTATAGAGCAGCTTGAAAATTACGCAAATACCTTTAAGCGCACCGAATGTGATTCGTCGGAGCTTGTTGTAGGCTTAAAATGCGGCGGCTCGGACGGTTTCTCGGGGCTTACGGCGAACCCGCTTATAGGGCGCGTGTCGGATATGCTGATAGGCTCCGGCGGAAGCACCGTGCTCACGGAGGTGCCGGAGATGTTCGGCGCGGAAACGATACTTATGGATCGATGCGCCGATAAGGAAACGTTTGATAAAACGGTAGGGCTTATAAACGGCTTCAAAAATTATTTTATAAGCCACGGCCAGGAGGTTTACGAAAACCCGTCGCCCGGCAACAAAAAGGGCGGTATAACAACGCTTGAGGATAAGTCGCTCGGCTGCGTTCAGAAATCGGGCTCCGCGCCGGTTGCCGATGTGCTTGAAACGGGCGGCAGCGTCAAAAAGCGCGGGCTGAACCTTTTGACGGGCCCCGGCAACGATATAGTTGCCGTAACAAACCTTGCGGCGGCGGGCTGCCATATGATACTTTTTTCAACGGGGCGCGGAACGCCGGTCGGAGCGCCGGTGCCTACCGTTAAAATATCAACGAACAGCGGGCTTTATGAGAGAAAGCCGCATTGGATAGATTTTAACGCCGGCGGAATATTAAACGGCGAGGAGCTTGACAACAGCCTTTTTGAATATATAAGGCGCGTTGCCGGCGGCGAAGAAACGAACAACGAAAAGCACGGCTACAGGGAAATATCTGTTTTTAAGGACGGCGTTGTGCTCTAACACAAACCGGGAGGAAAAACCGCCGCGGAGGAGGAATTTGCATTTATGGCTGAAATAAAAAATCTGAGATCGCCCGCGGGCGCGCGCACGGACAGCTCCGCGCTTATCCTTTGGGACAGGGCAGATACGGATATGTATAAAGTCTTTGTTGACGGCGCGTACGCGGGAGTTACGCGCCGGACGGATTACACAAAGGAGTTTTTAACGCCCGGCGGCGTTCATACGTTTTACGTAACGTCGGCCGACGGAAGGCTTAAAAGCGATGAAATAAAAATAACCGTGAGGGAAAGCTCCCCGATATATAATATTATCGATTACGGAGCCGAGCGCGGCGGCAAAACGCTTTCCACGGACGCGATCCAAATGGCGATAGACGATTGCTGCGACGGCGGGACGGTCTATATCCCGTCGGGCGAGTTCGTTTCGGGCGCGCTTTATTTAAAAAGCAATATGACGCTGCGCATTGACGGCGTTCTTTTCGGGAGCGGCAGCACGTCCGATTACCCCATTAAAAAATACCGCTTTGAGGGTCTTGAAACGGACTGCTATTCAAGCCTTATAAATACATATGACGGCAGGCATGAAAACATAATAATACGCGGTCACGGAACGATTGACGCAAACGGCGAAGCTTTAAGGCGCGCCGAGCTTGCCGAAAACAAGGGACGTCCCGGCAGGGCGGTCTGCATACGGAATACGGACGGCGTATTTATAAAGGATATAACGGTCCGCCGTTCGCCGGCATGGTGCGTGCACACGGTATACTGCAGCGATGTGACGCTCTTAAACGTTACGATAAACACAAAATACGATACGGACGGAAGGAAATACGAGGATATTGTAAACGGCGACGGCTTTGACCCCGATTCCTGCAGGGACGTTTTTGTCATAAACTGCGATATAACGAGCGAGGACGACTGCATAGCGGTAAAATCGGGCAGAAACGAGGAGGGGAGAAGCGTAAATATTCCGAGCGAAAACATTTTAATTTCGGGATGCCGGTTTAAGGCGGGCTTCGGCGTCGCCGTCGGAAGCGAAATGTCGGGCGGCGTCAGGAATGTTTGCGTAAGAGATTGCGTGTTTTCCGATACGTACAGCGTTGCGAGCATAAAACCTCCGCGTCCGCGCGGCGGCGTTGTTGAAAACGTTTTGTACGAAAACTGCACTCATAAAAACGCATCGCATGAATTTTCCGACTGCAAATGGTTCAGGGGCGCCGTCAATATAGATATGTTTTACGGAAACGACGGCGTTGACGTAAATAACGGCGAAGCAAAAAACGACGGCACGTCTGCGGTTAAAAATATAACGCTTAAAAATATAACCTCGGAAACGGTTGCGGGCAATGCCGTGTTTATAGCCGGACTTCCCGAAAGCCCTGTAAAGGATCTGACGCTTGAAAATGTAACGGTGCACGGCAAATACGGCATGAAGCTGTACAATATAGACGGGCTTACGCTTAAAAATGTTTCCGTAACCGCGGATGAAGGGGAAGACACAGAAAAAATAAACGTTAAATACAAATAGGAATGGGCTGCAAACTGATTTTTGTTCGCAGTTCAAGGGCATAAACACGGAAAATCCGCTCAAAATGGCGGATTTTCCGTGTTTAAGGGGGTATTTTAATTTTTTGTGCACATTAAAGGCAAGTAACGTCAGGCTTTTTGCCCTTGAACGCTCCGGGCGATTTTTTACACCCGCTATTTAATCATAATCAACATCCCACGACACAACAGTCCCGTCGGACGCCAAAATCTCGGCCGAATATTCCGTATAGCCCTGCCTGAATTCTATTTCATATTTGCGCACTCCGTCGTCGCGCTCAAGCTGCGTTTCGGTAAAGATTACCTCCGACGCCGAAAGCCCCGCTCTTTGGAGAGCTATTTCCTTTGCTCTTTCAAGCGATATTTCTCCGGCTGCCGGAGTTGCCTGCGGACGATAAGCATCGTCGAAAACATCAACGTCCCAGGATAGGATAGTTCCGTCCGAAGCAAGAATTTCAGCCGAATATTTGGTCTTGTCCTTTATAAATTCAATATCGTATTCGCGCCTTCCGTCGTCGTATTCAAGACGCTCCTTTGTAAACGTAACCTCCGACGCCGCAAAGCCTGCTCTTTGGAGAGCTATCTCCTTTGCTTTCTCAAGCGTTATTTCGCCGGGAGCCGGAGTTGCCTGCGGACGAACGATTGTGCCGCCACCGCCGCTCGAGCCGGAATTGCCCGAATCGGGGATTATAACGTCGGCGTCTGTAACGGTCGTCGTTTCGGTGTTAAGCTCTATTCTCTTGTCGGCCTCGTACCAGTAAACGGTTTTGCCCATGAGCTCGCCTATGGCCCTTACGGGAAGATACGTCGTCCCCTCGTAAAGCACGGGGTATACAACCTCTCCGTTTACGTTTTTAAAGGTTTGCTGCTGCCCGTCAACGTAGATTGTGAAATCGGGCCTTATCTCCGCCTGTATCTTCTCAACAAGCCCCGATGCCGATACGCCTGCCGCAATGCCCGCCGCAAACAGCGCGCAGGCCGCGAGCGCGGTAATTGATTTCTTTGTCATAATGCTCATCTCCTTTATAATGGTTTATCATTTTTGCATACCGCTTTTGCGGGTATGGCTTTCCTTGAAGATATTATACCAAAACGATAGGATTTTGTCAACGGTATATTTTTATTTTTTGAAAATTTTTTTTACACATATTTTCGCATTTGCTTCAGCGCCGATTTTTCAAGACGCGAAACCTGCGCCTGTGAAATGCCTATTTCCTCGGCGACCTCCATTTGTGTGCGTCCCTGAAAAAAGCGGAGGTTTAATATATGCTTTTCGCGTTCGTCAAGGTGCTTCATTGCTTCGTTTATAGCGATATTTTCGAGCCAGCTTTCGTCGGAGTTTTTTGTATCCTTCACCTGGTCCATAACAAATATCGCTTCGCTGCCGTCGTGATACACCGGCTCAAAGAGCGACACGGGATCGGCTATTGCGTCGAGGGCAAAAACAACGTCCTCTTTCGGCAGCTCCAGCTCCTTTGCTATTTCGGAAATTGTCGGCTCCTTTGAATTTTTGTTTGTGAGCTTTTCCTTTACCGAGAGCGCCTTATACGCGATGTCCTTTAGCGAGCGGCTTACGCGTATTGTGTTGTTATCCCTTAAATATCGGCGTATTTCGCCTATTATCATCGGGACGGCGTATGTTGAAAACTGCACGTTCTGTGAAAGGTCAAAGTTATCTATCGCCTTAATAAGACCTATGCAGCCGACCTGAAAGAGGTCATCGGCGTTTTCGCCGCGGTTGCCGAAACGCTGTATAACGGACAGCACAAGCCGCAGATTGCCTTTAACGAACGTTTCGCGCGCCTGCTTGTCGCCGGCCTTTATTTTTATAAAAAGCTCGTCCTTTTCCTGCTTTGTGAGCGTCGGAAGCTTTGATGTGTTCACGCCGCATATTTCAACTTTGTTTGTCATATCTTCTGTCCTCCTGAAATTTAAAGCCGCGGTGAAACGGCTATGTACGGATGACATTGAGTCACAGAAGATGTTTGTTTTTTTCAAAGGGGGCTCCGCCCCCTTTGGAACCCCCGGAGGCGGCAGCTGCCGCGGTGATTTTGCTTGCGGCACATATCACCCCTTCCTCGGAAAGGATGTTACGCTGCACATACATTCCTCGGAAGGGGAAATATGCACCGCTTCACGTAAGGCGGCTCTGCCCCCTTTGAACCCCCGGGGCGGTTGTTTGTTTTTATGCGCCCGTCACTATCTGCTCCGGGCTGGTAACGCACGATGCGCGTTAAGGCCCTTCCGCAGACAGATGACGTGCGCCTTGCAGAGCCGATTTTCGATTAAGGCGGCTGTTGTCTGTTACGCGAAATGTTCGGTGCAGCAAGCGAAACGCGCACCGTCTTCGTGCACACAATAAAAGCTTTTTGCTTATGTTCGTGCGTGTGGTGTGCGTGAGCGCAGCAAGGCGATTTTTGAGCGGAACAGATAACAGTTGCCAAAGTGAATGGGCTATCGCCCCCTTTGGAACCCCCGGAGGCGGCAGCTGTCAGCTCATTTTGGAGATTTCTTTTTTCAAGCGGTTAATGATCCGCTTTTCTAGGCGCGAGATATACGACTGCGAGATGCCGAGCAGGTCTGCAACCTCCTTCTGTGTTTTTTCGCGGCAGCCGCCGAGCCCGAACCGCAGCTCCATTATACGCCGCTCACGTCCCGAAAGCTTCGTCATCGCGGCAAAAAGCAGCTTTTTGTCAACCTCGTCCTCGATACCCTTGCAGATAATATCGTTCTCCGTGCCCAAAATGTCGGAAAGCAGCAGCTCGTTGCCGTCCCAGTCAACGTTCAGCGGCTCATCTATCGACACCTCGGTGCGTGTGTTGGAATTTTTGCGCAGATACATAAGTATCTCGTTTTCTATGCACCGCGACGCATACGTTGCAAGCTTTATGTTTTTTGACGGCTTAAACGTATTTATCGCCTTTATAAGGCCTATAGTCCCTATAGAGATAAGGTCCTCTATACATATACCCGTATTTTCAAATTTACGGGCTATGTACACAACAAGACGGAGATTCCGTTCTATAAGCGACGTTTTAACCGATTCGTCGCCGCTGTCCAGACGGCGCAGAAGCTCCTCCTCCTCGGGCTTGCTTAACGGCGGCGGCAGAGTGTCGCTGCCGCCTATGTAAAATACGCCCTCGTCCGAAAGCTGAAAAAAGAGTCCGCTGCCGAGTTTTGATAAAAGCATTTATATTCCTCCGATCAGAGCGTCGCAGCCTTCGGCAAAGCCCCTGTCCGAAAAAGCTATAACGGCTCCGTAAATTTCCTTCTTATTGTCCAATATTATTTTGTCCGCGCAAAAGCCGAGCAGCACGCCGCTGTGGCCGAGAGACCGGTACGGGATTACCAGGGGCGGTTCGTCCGTAATAAGCTTATCCGGCTCAAGCGGCTTTGCGGCGCTGCGCGATACGAGTATAACGCTCCGTCCGCTTCTCGGTTCTTTTAAAAGATTGCCGCTGTCGTAAAGGGCGGTGAAATCCGCGCATTTGCCGTTTTTTGATATGCGCAGCCTGTGGCGCCGGAGCGCTTTGTTTTGCCGGCTTCGTTTTTGCAAAACGGCGGCAAGCGCAAGAGAAACGCCGAACAGCGGGATAAACAGCTTGGGCTGCACGTTAAAATATATAACCCCGCCGCTCATAAAAGCTCCCGCGCCGCTGCCGAACCACGAAACAAGCATTGCGGCAAGCGCGTAAACGAGCAGCAGCGTTACAAAAAACATGATCCACGCGCCCGCCCTTTTTCCGAACGCCGCCGCAGACACGGCGGCAAACCCGGCTGCTTCGGCGGCTATCTGCGCAGTACCTCCGCAGGCGAAGGCGATCAGCGCAAAGGCAGCACCGAGAGCCGCGGCGGCGGTCTGACGCTTTATGCTCACGGCATATGCGCGGCACGGCGCTGTAAGACAGACGAACAGCGATGAAAAATTTATCAAAATCAGATTTTCCGCATAAATTTCCAATGCGTCCACCTCCCGTGAACAAGTCTTATTATACTACCGCAGCCGCGTATTTTCTGTCGTAATCGGTTGTCGAACGCGAAAAATCCTTCGACATAAAAAACGCTCAAAAAAAGTTTACAAAATATACATTTTACAAAACGGAGCAAATATGATATAATAACGCCGGTCAGCATTTTTATTTTAAGAAGGTTTTTAAAATATGAAATTTTTTGCAGATAGAGCTTTAATTAAAAAATCAATAAAAGCAATTTTGATTACGGTCCCCGCAGCCGCGGCGTTTTTCATATCGTCCGCATACGCCGGCGTTTTGGGCGACGTGTCGGGCGGCTGGACGAACGATATGGGCGCATACAGCGTGTTCCATAAAACGGAATTTGACGGCGGCAGCGGCGGACATCAGACGGAGTATTATGTAGAATATGTTCCCAATACCGACGCCGTGCCGATAATCGCATACGACGGCTCGCTTTGGGGGCAGTCGAACATAAACGACGTTGCGGAGGTTGTCGAAAATAACGGAAACAGGGTGGTTGCCGGCATAAACGGCGATTTTTTCTCGTTTAAAACGGGACTCCCGATGGGAACGTCAATAAGCGGCGGGGAGATTTTGTCAAAGCTTTCCGAGGGCCAGTACGGGATAGGCTTCCGCAGCGACGGGACGGCGTTTATAGATTATCTTGAAATTAAAACGACAGCCGAAAAGGACGGCGTAACGGCCGATGTGGAATGTATCAACAAATGGTATCAGGCGGGCTTCGATACGCTTTTTATGCTGACGGACGATTTCGGCAGCAGCACAAAAACAGAGGCTGAATGTATATTTGTTATTGCCTCGCCGGCGGAGGGGACGCTTGCGGTCGATTCGCAGATGACGCTGACGGCGGAGGAAAAGTTCGAGTACGACGGAGAAATAGCAATCCCCGACGGCAAATATGTGCTCGTTATAGATAAGGCGTTCGGTAGGGAGGAGCTTAAAAATTTTGTTAATGCGCTTAATCCCGGCGATACGTTTACAATAACAAACGAAGCCGTAAATTCCGAAAAGGGGCAGTGGGCCACGGCGGCGGAAGGCACTACGTCAACGGGCAGTATACTCCTCAAAAACGGCGAAATCGGCTCGGGCTTCGAGGCGGGCGCGGCTCCGCGAACAGCCGTGGGAATACGCGCCGACGGGACGGTTATAATGTACGTCCTTGACGGCAGGCAGGAGGACTACAGCTACGGCGCGCAGCTTACGACGCTTGCAAAAAGGATGCTTGAGCTCGGCTGCGTTGATGCGCTGAACCTTGACGGCGGCGGCTCAACAACCATGGGCGCGCTCCTGGGCGGCACGGACAGCTTCGGGATAATGAACAGGCCGTCTGACGGATACCCGAGAAGCGTTGCGAATTTTATATTTTTAAAAGATAACAGGCAGCCCACGGGAGAACCGTGGCTCGTCGATTACACTCCGCTTAACGATACGTATTATCTCGGTGATACTGCCGAAATCGTAATAAACAGCATATACGATACGGCAAACTATAAAACGGAGGATACGTCGGCGCTTGAAATAACGGCTGAGAACGCCGAGGTCCTGGGCGACGGCCGCATATATTTCAATCAGATAGGCAGCGCCGTTGTCAGAATGGCGGGCGGCATATTTGAAGCCGAAATGCCGGTGACGGTCCACAGGCAGTATTTCGGCGATATACAGAATCATTGGGCAAAATCGCAGATAGAGGCGATGTCGGACGCCGAAATAGTAAACGGCTCCGAGGAAAACGGCACGGCCGTATTCAGGCCCGACAGCCAAATGACGCGCTCCGAGTTCGCCGCAATAGTAAGCCGCTTTGCAATGCTCGATCATTCCGAATATGAAGCCGTTGAGCTTCCGTTTGAGGACGCGGACGCAATTCAGCCGTGGGCGGTGCCTTATATAAAGGCCGTTTACGGCAGCGGGATAATGAACGGTAAATCCGACGATAACGGCCTTACGCTTTATTTTGACCCGGAAAGCCCCGTAACGCGCGCCGAGGCAATGACGATGCTCGGACGTATACTGAGCCTTCCGGAAGCGGACGGCTCGCAGTTTGCCGACAGCGCGGATATTCCGGATTGGGCACGCGACGGAATAGAAAGGCTGACGGCCGCGGGAATTGTAAACGGATATGAGGATAACACAATACGTCCCAACAACACCATAACACGCGCAGAGGGCGCCGTTATGATGTATCAGGCTCTCGGCGCATAATTATGTAAACCTGCATATATTATTGTGCCGATCGGGCACAAAATTTAATAAAACACTTGATTTTTCCGTCAAAATAAGGTAGAATATAAATATCTATTATATCCGTTAGGAGGCTGGTAAAAATGTCTAATATCAAATTTGACTTTTCGGGAGCACTGCCTTTCGTAGGTCAGCATGAAATTGACTATATGTCCGACTATGTAAAGTCGGCTCATAAGATGCTGCATACGGGCAGCGGTGCGGGAAATGATTTTCTCGGTTGGGTAGACCTTCCCGTAAATTACGATAAGGAGGAGTTTGCGCGGATTAAGAAGGCTGCCGAAAAAATAAGAAGCAATTCGGACGTGCTTGTTGTAATAGGCATAGGCGGTTCGTATCTTGGAGCAAGAGCTGCTATAGAGATGCTTCAGCATTCGTTCTGCAATGCGCTCGATAAAGAAAAGAGGAACGGCCCCGCGATATTCTTTGCGGGAAACAATATTTCGTCAACGTATATGGCGGACCTGCTTGAAGCGGTTGAAGGCAAGGATATTTCGGTAAACGTTATATCAAAGTCGGGTACAACAACGGAGCCCGCGATTGCGTTCAGGATTTTCAAAGAGCTGCTTGAAAACAAGTACGGCAAGGAGGGCGCAAAGGAGAGGATCTTTGCAACAACGGACAAGGCGCGCGGCGCGCTTAAGACGCTTGCCGACGAGGCAGGATATGAAACGTTTGTTGTTCCCGATGACGTCGGAGGAAGATATTCGGTGCTTACAGCCGTAGGACTTTTGCCTATAGCTGCCGCCGGCATAGATATAGACGATATGATGCGCGGCGCTGCCGACGCAAGAGAGGAATATTCGTCGGACAATCTTTCAAAGAACGAATGTTACCAATATGCGGCAGTAAGAAACGCTCTTTACAACAAGGGCAAGAGTATTGAGATGGTTGTAAACTTTGAGCCGGCGCTCCATTATTTCGGAGAATGGTGGAAGCAGCTTTACGGCGAGAGCGAGGGCAAGGACAACAAGGGCATATTCCCCGCGGCGGCCGATTTCTCGAGCGACCTTCACTCAATGGGACAGTATATCCAGCAGGGAAGAAGAGATCTGTTTGAAACGGCGATAATCGTGGAAGAACCGAGAAAGGACGTTACCGTTCAGCCGACGGACGACAATCTCGACGGACTTAATTTCCTTGCGGGAAAGACGATAGACTTTGTAAATTCAATGGCTGCCAAGGGTACGGCGCTTGCGCATATAGACGGCGGTGTGCCGAATCTCAAGCTGAGCGTTAAAAGGCTTGACGCATACACCTTCGGTCAGATGGTATACTTCTTTGAAAAGGCGTGCGGCATATCGGGTTATCTTCTCGGAGTAAACCCGTTCGACCAGCCGGGCGTTGAATCATACAAGAAGAATATGTTCGCATTGCTCGGCAAGCCGGGTTATGAGGATCAGAAGGCGGCTCTTGAGGAAAGACTCAAATAATCGGGAAACCCCGAAAAAAATAAAGAACAGTGCGGCGCGCAGGCGCCGTGCGCCAAAAACACAGGAACATGGAGGACAGAACAATGGTTGAGTTATTGATAGGCAAAAAGGGAACGGGCAAAACAAAGGCTCTTATCGAAAGCGTGAATAACGCCGCAACGGTGGCAAAGGGCAATGTTGTGTTTGTAAGCGACGACACAAGACGTTCAATGCACGACATCAAGTCAAAGGTGAGAATGGCTGACACAAAGGACTTCGGTCTTAAGAGCTACAGCGAATTTCTCGGATTTATCTGCGGTATAATAAGCCGCGACTATGATATAACAAATATCTTTATAGACGGCATATTCAAGATCGTCGGCTCGGACAGCCTTGACGGCTTTGAGGAATTCCTTTCAAGGCTTGAGGCCATAAGCCAGAACCTTAATATATCGTTCGTTATTTCCGTAAGCGTTGACGCGGAAACGGCGCCCGATTATATTAAAAATCTTGCTATCTGACAATAAAACGGCTCCGTTATAACGGATAAAAAGCATGGGACGCCTGCGGCATTTTGACGCACGGCGTTCCTGCTGTGCGTTTACGATTGTTATTTGTTGAAATACGCGGCGGCAAAATCGGGCCGCTTCGTATAAATAGCCGTGCGGACGCGGAGGACTGCGCCCGCCGAAACTGTTTTTTGGAGGTTATTCATAATGCAATATCAGAGTACGAGGGACAACGGCTGCTCGGTGAGCGCGGCACAGGCGATAAAGCAGGGGCTGAGCGCCGAGGGCGGACTTTTTGTTCCCGAGAGCTTTCCCAAGGTAAGTCTTGAAGAGATAGGGGCGCTTGCCTCAAAAAATTATCACGAGCGCGCATATTTTGTATTAAGCCGCTTCCTGACCGACTTTACCGAGGACGAGCTTAAACACTGTATCAACAGCGCCTACACAAAGGAAAAGTTTGAAACGGACAGCATCGCGCCCGTTTATAAGCTCAACGACAGTACATACGTGCTTGAGCTGTGGCACGGACCGACGTGCGCGTTTAAGGATATGGCGTTGCAGATTCTGCCGCATCTTCTCACAACGTCAATGAAAAAGACGAACGAAACGGACGAGGTTGTTATACTTGTCGCAACGTCGGGAGATACGGGCAAGGCTGCGCTCGAAGGCTTCAAGGATGTAAACGGAACGAGAATAATAGTATTCTATCCGGATAACGGCGTGAGCGAGATACAGAAGCTGCAAATGGTCACGCAGGAGGGAAACAACGTTTCGGTGGCGGCGGTCGAGGGTAATTTCGACGATGCGCAAAACGGCGTAAAGAAAATATTCACCGATGAATCGTACAAAAATCTGCTTGCGAGAAATCATTTCAAGCTGTCGTCGGCAAACTCCATAAACTGGGGACGTCTTGTGCCGCAGATAGTTTATTATTTCTCCGCGTATGCGGACCTTATCGCAAACGGCGAAATATCTGCCGGCGATAAAATAAACGTGGTTGTTCCGACGGGTAACTTCGGAAACATACTTGCATCGTATTACGCGATGAAAATGGGACTGCCCGTTGCAAAATTCATCTGCGCGTCAAACGAAAACAACGTTTTGACCGACTTTATCCGCACGGGCGTTTACAATAAAAACAGGGAGTTCCATACGACAATATCGCCGTCGATGGATATACTCATTTCATCAAACCTTGAGCGTTTCCTCTATGATTTAACGGGCGGAAACGACGGGCAGATAGCCGAATGGATGAAAAAATTAAACACCGAAGGCGTATATGAGGTAGGAGAAGATGTCAAGGCTAAGCTTTCGGAGCTTTTCTGGGCAGGCTGCGCAGACGACGGCGAAACAAAAGCCACAATAAAAAAATGCGCCGAGGATTTCGATTACGTTATAGATACGCACACGGGCGTAGCAAAGGCCGTTTACGATAAATACGTATCGGAAACGGGCGATACAACAAAGACGGTTATCGCGTCAACGGCAAGCCCGTTTAAGTTTAACCAGAGCGTGCTCATCGCCCTTGAGGACTACAGCTTTGTAGCCGGCAAGGACGAATTCACCCTGCTCGAGGAGCTTCATGAAAAGAGCGGTATGCAGATACCAAAGTCGCTTGCCGAACTGAAAAACAAACAGGTTATTTTTGACCTTGTCTGCGGCAAGGAGCAGATGCAGCAGATAGTAAGCGATTTTCTTATGCTTGAATAAAATAAATATTGCCGTAAAGAGAGAGCTGTTTAACTGATACGGACGGAGGATTTATAATGTATTCTACTGAAAAAATAAAAAAGGGACTTGCCGAGGGTGCTTTTGACGAGCAAATGAAGTACCTGTATTCGTGCGGCGATGATGGCGCGCGCGGCTGCGCCGAAAGATATGCCGACGTAATAGCCGGCTTTGAAAAGACGTTCGGCGCTGCGGACGAGCTTGCGCTCTTTTCCGCGCCCGGCAGGACGGAAATAGGCGGAAACCATACCGACCACCAGCACGGCTGCGTGCTTGCGGCCAGCGTAAACCTTGACGTTATAGCGGCTGCCGCTCTTAACGGCACAAACACAATACGTATACAGTCAAAGGGATATAAAATGGACGTTGTAGACCTTGACGACCTGGAGATAAACGAAGCGCAGTTTGATAAAGCGATAGCGCTTATCCGCGGCGTTGTGAAAAAGTTTGTCGATGCGGGAGTTGAGGTCAGGGGCTTTGACGCCTACACAATTTCAAACGTCTTGAAGGGCTCGGGGCTGTCCTCGTCCGCGGCGTTTGAGGTGCTTGTCGGCACAATGATAAACGGAATGTTCGCGGACGGCAGAATAAGCCCCGTTGGAATAGCAAAATTCGGGCAGTACGCCGAAAACGTGTATTTCGGCAAGCCGAGCGGACTGCTTGATCAGATGGCGTCATCGGTCGGCTCCGTTGTGGCGATGGATTTTGCCGACACGGAAAAGCCTGTTGTGGAAAAGGCGGAGCTTGACCTTGCCGGCATGGGCTATGCGCTCTGTATTATCGATTCGGGCGCGGACCACGCCGATTTAACGCATGAATATGCGGCAGTCCCCGCGGAAATGAAGGCCGTTGCCGCATACTTCGGCAAAGAGTATTTAAGGGAAGTTGACAAAAACGATTTTCTCGCAAACATAAAAAATATCCGTGAAAAGCTCGGTAATGACCGGGCTGTATTAAGAGCCTTCCATTTCTTCCGTGACACGCAGTTTGCCGTTGACGAGGCGGCGGCGCTGAAAGCAAAGAA
>DVLU01000051.1 GCA_018715365.1 Candidatus Ornithomonoglobus intestinigallinarum
ACATAAACGTAACAAGCTGCTCGCGCGTTATTGTTTCACCGCCGCCGAAAAGATTGCTCCCGACGCCGTAAACTATATCATTTTCATTTGCCCATGTTACGTATTCGGCAAGCTCCTCACCTTCCACGTCGGTAAACGGACAGCCGCCCTCCGCGTCTATGCCGAAAAATCCGTCGTACATTTTCCCGAGAGCCGTAACAAATTCCTCACGCGTCGTGTTTTCCTCCGGTCTGAAATTATTGCCGCCGCCTTCAAGCCATGACGAAACAAACAGCACGGGCACATTAAACCAGTCGCCCGGCGACACATCGTTAAAGCCGCAGTAATTTTCCGTTACGGCTCCGGCAACCTCCTCAAACGCCTCCTCCGAGAACACATCGCGCAGGCCGCATTCCTCAAGCGCGTTTCTGAAGCCCCTGTCCGGCGTGCATTTTGTTATTTCCATGTATTTATCAAATGCCGAATCGTAATCGGTTTCGCTTTCGGCAAGCAGCTCAAAAGCCGCCATTGCCGACGTTGCGTAGCTTATATAATAAAACGGCGTAATAAAATTATGGCCGAGCATCGTCCACATCTGCCTTGCCGCGTTTTCCTCATCGGAAACTATCCGTGCGCCGTATTCGCCGTAAACCTCCTCGAGAAGCTCGTCAGCCCTCTCCGGCGTCAGCTCCTCCTCGGCATAAACGCGCTGCTGCCACTCGTCAAAAACGCAGCCCTCGATAAGGACGTTCAAAAGATTGCGCACCGTTTCCATACGCCTGTATTCGGCGTCGCCTTTAAATATTCCGTCGTATTCCTTCATAAACAGCAGCTCAAGCCCCTGCGACTGAGTTTCGGCAAGGTCTACGTTATCGGACATTGTGACAACATCGATCTGTCCGATCGTCCTCATGCCGGAATTGAAATGCCCGAACTCGTGCACAAGCGTACCGAGCGTCCATCTGTCGTATTCCGATTCTTCGCCGCGGCTTATAAGCAGATAATTGGAATTGTAAAGCGGCAGACTGAACGTTACGCCCGTACCCGGCATCGTTTTTGTTTCCGAAAAGCTTATATCGGCAAGATTATACGCAAACATATAATCAAAGCATTCCTTAAGCTCGGAGCTTAAATCGTCAAGGCCGCCGCCCACAAGCTCCTTTATCTCATCGTCTGCAAACTCCGGTATTTCCCCCTGCTCCGCCATTGCCTCAACATTGCTGCTCAATTCCGCAAAAAAGGGCAGTATATATTCCTTTGCATAATCGCCGAACATTGCGGTGTCGGCGCTTGTATAATCTTTCGAATAAAGACGCTCATAGGCGTAATCGGCATAGCTGTCATACCCCTCGGCCGCGGCAATACTGTTCCGCACCTCCACAAGCTCCATAAATATTTCGGCGCATTTACCGGCGTCCCGCTGATTTGCGTAGTATTCCGACAAAAGCTCGTTTTCCTTGTTTGAAAGCTCCAGAAACTCATCGCTTGTCCGGTTTTCCACAATCTTTTTAATTGCAGCTTCGCCGTATTTTTCGGCAAGCTCATCGGCATAGCCGTTATTGTAAAGGTCAACGAACAGCGTTTCCAGCGTTTTTGCGACAAAAAGCTGTTTTTCCGTTTCCGCAGCGTGCTCCGCGTTTGTTTTATCGTTATTGTTAAGATTGTTTTCAATAAGCGTGTACATATTGCTTGATATTACCTTTTTAAGCTCCGTTTCGCAATTGTCAAGCAGCATCGATATTTCGGAAAAATCGCCGCGCGTGTCCATAATGCCGCGTATGCGCGTGTTAAGCTCGTCAATTACGGCCGTGTCGTACGGGCCTGCATCCATCTGCGAAAAATCGATATTGGGATACTCGAAATCCTCGTAATAATTCGTTTCCCTTGCCGACGCGGCAGCCCCCGCCGCAAGCGACAGCGCAAGAACAATCGCCGCCGCCCTTTTAAACATTTTTTTCATACGGTGTTCCTTTCCTTCATATATGCTTACAGCTCGTTAAGCGTTGCGGCAAGCAGCTCGATACAGTTATTTATATCGGAAACGCTTGCCGTTTCCGACGGTGAATGGATGTATCTCACAGGCACGGAAATACCTCCCGTTTTTATGCCCGCACGCGTTACGTGTATCCTTCCCGCGTCCGTGCCGCCGTCAGACATTATCTCCGCCTGATACGGAATATTATTGCGCTTTGCCGTTTCCATCATGAAGTTTCTGAGCTGTGCGTCGCACAAAACGGAGCGGTCCATTATTTTTACCGCCGCGCCGCTTCCCAGCCTGACCTCCGCGACGGGAGCGTTTGGCGTATCTCCCGTATCGGTAACGTCAACGGCTATCGCATAATCCGGCTCATACGAATACGCCGCCGGGCCGGCGCCGCGAAGCCCCACCTCTTCCTGAACGGTGAACGCAAGGCATACTTCGTTTTTGCCGTTCAGCTTCTCGAGCGCCTTAAGAAGGATATAGCAGCCGGCGCGGTTATCGAGCGCCTTTGACACAACAATGCCGTCCCGCTCCTCAAAGCTGCCGCAGAAAACGGCGGCGTCGCCCGTATTTACTTTTTTGCCGCACGTATCTATATACAGCTTATCAAGCGACGGCTTATCCTTGAATTCCTTTTCCTCACAGCCTATCACGCCGTACGCGCCGTTTGTGAACAGCACCCGTCTGCCGGGGAGATAACGCGTGTCAAGCCCGCCGAGCGCATCAAAACGCACAAAACCGTTTTCATCGGTATATTTTGCGATAACGCCTATTTCGTCCATATGCGCCGCCGCCATGATTTTCTTTTTGTTTTCCGCGCTTCCGCGCTTTATAAGCATAAGATTGCCGAGCGGGTCGGTTACAGCCTCATCGTACTTTCCCTCAGCCTCTTTTTTTATTATTTCGCGCACATCGTCCTCTGCGCCGGACGGCGCGCTTGCCTGTGTAAGTTTTTTTAACAGCTCCATTATTTTGCCACCCATTCGTCTATATTATCTATCAGCGCGCCGAGCAAAAGCTCCGCGGCCGTTACGTCCTTTAACGACATCATCCCCGCCGGCGTTTTTGAATATCTGCACGGGATTGAAATATTAACTCCCCTTGCGCCGCCGGCCCCGTAAAGGAATGCGCCGGAATCGGAAAAATCGTTTTTCAAAACAGCCCTTTGATACGGTATTTTAAGCTTTTTTGCAAGCTCCTCCGTTTTATCGAGCAGCTCTCTGTCGCAGCACGAATTTTTATCGGTGTACGGTATAACAACTCCGCCGCCCATGCGCACCGTAACTTTTTCGGATTTATACATATCGTCCGCCGCCGCGGCGCCGACTGTTATAACAGCGTCCGGCTCTATGCTCCTTGACGCGGCGGACGCTCCGCGCATACCTGTTTCATGCTGCGCGGCAAAAACAAAATACAGCTCGTTTCCGGCAGTCTTGTCAAGCCTTTCGAGCAGCATGGCGCTTGCCGCGCTTCTTTCAAGCGCTTTGCCCCTTATTATATCGCCCGAAACGGTGCACTGTGTATCAAACGCCGCGTAATCGCCGAGCCTTATGCTTCTCTGAACGGCCTTTTTTTCGTTCATTCCGACATCGATAAAAAGCTTTTTTGCCGGGACTGTATTTTCGCGCTCCGATTTTGTCTGAAGATGTATCGCCTTCATGCCGATAACGCCTTTTACGGGGCTTCTGCCCTTTATGCAGACCCTTTTTGATATTGCCGTGCATATATCGGGCTCACCGACTGTTTTAAATTTCAAATACCCGTCGTCCGTTATACCGCTTATTATAAAGCCGCATTCGTCAAGATATGCCGCAACCATTATTTTCCCGTCCGCGTCCGTTCCTTTTTTTACGGCGATAACGCTTCCCAGGCTGTCCGTTTTTACGCTTTCGAAGCTCTTGTTTTTAAGCCTTTCGAGAACAAACCGGCGCGCCTCGTTTTCACAGCCCGAAACGGCGTGCTTGCCGCTCAGGGCCGTTATGTTTTCTATAAGCGAAGCCATTTGCAATCCTCCCCCGCATCAATTATAAATGACGATATAAGCCTTGATACCGCCTTTACATCGGAAAGCGACAGCGTTTCCACAGAGGTATGCATATATTTGAGCGGTATTGATATAAGCGCCGTGGGGCAGCCGATTCCGGCTGTCTGTACAGTCCACGCATCGGTGCCGGTATCGCCGCCTTCAACCTCCGTTTCTGTCAGTATCCCGTGCTTTCTTGCCGTTTCGAATAATTTTGCCGTAAGCTTGGGATGAAGGTTCGGTCCGGTGCATATCACAGCGCCGCAGCCCGTTTTAAATGCGTTTTCCGAATTATCGGGCGTTACGGCGTGAGTAACGTCAACGGCTATTGCCATATCGGGCTTCACGGAATATGCCGCCGTTTTTGCGCCGCGGCAGCCCACCTCCTCCTGTACGGCAAGCACCGCGTATACGTCGGCGTTAAGCTTTTTGCCTTTCAGCTCCTTCATCACATCGATCAAGGCGGCCGCCGACGCCCTGTCGTCAAGCGATTTCCCGCTCCACTGATGCTTGCCGAGCCTTCCGACTGACTGTGCTATCGTTACGCCGTCGCCGACGGAAACAAGCTTTCTCACTTCCTCCTCCGGCAGTCCCGTATCTATAGCCATATCGCTTATTACCGGCGTTTTATCCTCTTCTCTCAAATGCGGCGGCTTTACACCTATAACGCCCGCAACGTCCTCTTTGCCGTGGATTACGACCTCAAGCAGCGGCAGTATCCTGTTATCGACGCCGCCGATATTTGCAAAAGTCAGAAATCCGCCCTTTTGTATCGACGTTACCATAAGCCCTATTTCATCGCAGTGCGCTTCTATCATGATTTTCGGTGCGTTTTCCTTTCCGCACTTTCTTTCCGCTATGACGCTTCCGAGAGCGTCTGTGCGCACGCTGTCGCAATACGGCTCAAGCATAAGGCAAAGCTCATCCGTTATGCGGTATTCCGAGCCGGATATACCGCGCATATTGCTTAATTTTTCTATCAGATTTTTCATGTTTCCCTATTTCAGCCTTCTTTGTTTTTTATTAAAGTCCGCGCACAAGCTCTTTGAAAAGATTTCCGCGCTCCTCAAAATTCCTGAACATATCAAAGCTCGTTGACGCCGGCGATAACAAAACTATATCCCCCGGCCTTGCGATTTCCCTTGCGCATTTTACAACTTCCTCGTAGCTGTCCTTTTTTATTATTTCCGGCATTTTGCCGCCGGCGTTTTTAACGGCTTCTTCTATTTTGCCGGTTGTTGCGCCTATCAGTATAAGAGTTTTTACGCAGTCCGATATAGGCTTCCCTATTTCATCGTACGGTATTCCCTTATCCTTTCCGCCGCTTATCAGTATAACCGGCTTCCCTTCAAAAACACGCAGCGTGTTTATTGTCCTGTTTGGGCTTGAATCTATCGAGCTGTTGTAATATTTTACGCCGTTTATTTCGCGCACAAATTCTATCCTATGCTCAACGCCGTTAAATTCCTTTGCCGTCCGCACTATGCTCTCATCGCTTGCTATGCCCTCCGCCGCTGCCATTGCCGCCATGTAATTTTCGACGTTGTGCATGCCCGGTACGGATATATCGTCAAGCGCAAGCACCTTTTCGCCTCGCCGGCATATAAAGCCGTCTTCTATATAATAATCGGCTGTTTTGTCGCTTCTCGAAAAACGCCTTACCGTGCCGCGCGCTTCCCTGCCTATTTCGTTTGTGACCTCGTTATCCGCGTTTACAACAAGAATATCGCTTTCGTTTTGATAGAGCATTATATTTTTCTTTGCTTCTATATACTCCCCGTAGCTCTTATGCACGTCAAGATGATTCGGCGATATGTTTGTTATAACTGCAATTTTCGGAGATTTTCTCATCGTATGCAGCTGAAAGCTTGAAAGCTCGAGCACGACTCTGTCCTCCGCGCTCATTTCGCCGGCTCTTGTTAAAAGCGGCGTTCCGATATTGCCGCCGAGCCACGTTTTATAGCCGGAGCGCTTTAAAAATTCGTTTATGAGCGTCGTTGTTGTCGTTTTGCCGTCGCTGCCCGTAACGGCCGTTATGTGCGCCGGGCACACGTCGAAAAACACTTCCATTTCCGACGTTACAACTGTTCCCCGTTCGCGCGCTTCAACAAGCTCCGGGACGTCGTATCTCATTCCCGGCGTTTTAAATATTATCTCCGCATCAATATTTTTCAAATAATCTCCGCCGAGACTGAATTTTACGCCCAAATCCTCAAGCTCCGTATAGTTTTTGCCCAAGTCCTCTTTCGTGCGCCTGTCGCACGCCGTAACGTCCGCTCCCAAACGCACAAGGTATTTTATAAGCGGCAGATTCGATATTCCTATGCCGACTACCGTTACTCTTTTTCCTTTGATATTTTGTTCAAATTGCTCCAATGCGGTCATTTTTGTTTTCCTTTCATTTTAATCTTAATCCCACAGCGACACCTGGTCGGCGTCCGGCAGCTCCGCGAAGCAGCCCATTTGCTCGAGCATATCGATATTCGTTTTCGTTATGCCCGTTCGCAGACGCAGATCCTCGACGTTTCTGAACTCGCCGTTTTCACGCGCTTCGGCTATCGCCTTTGCGGCGTTTTCCCCAAGCCCGGGCACGGCGTTCAGCGGCGGCACAATATTGCCGTCCGTAAGCAGAAAGTCCGTTGCGTGTGATTTATAAAGGTCAATATCCGTAAAGTTTATTCCTCTTGCATACATTTCTATACATATTTCAAGTATCGGAATAAGCTTTTCCTCCTTCTGCGATATTGTGTTATCATGTTTTTTGTCCATGAGCTCCTTAAGCGCTTCCCTTGCGCGCTCCGCTCCCTTTGCCATAAGCAGGGCGTCAAAATCGTCGGCGCGCACGCTGAAATACGCTATATAAAACGCCTCCGGGTAATGCACCTTAAAATACGCTATCCTGAACGCCATCGTAACGTATGCCACGGCATGGGCTTTCGGGAACATATACTGTATCTTTTTACACGAATCGAGATACCATTCGGGGACGTTTGCGGCGCGCATCGCCTCCTCGTCCTCGGGAGACAGTCCCTTGCCCTTTCTTACCTTCTCCATTATTTTGAAGGCATGGCTTGCCTCAACGCCCATAGCTATAAGATATATCATTATATCGTCGCGCGTGCATATCGAATGCGACAGGTCGGTTACGCCGTCGCGTATAAGGTCCTGCGCATTGTTGAGCCACACGTCCGTGCCGTGCGACAGTCCCGATATTCTGACAAGCTCCGAAAACGTTGTCGGTCTTGTGTCGGCAAGCATCTGGCGAACGAATTTTGTGCCGAACTCCGGTATTCCGTAGCTGCCGAGCTCCGTGCCTATATCGGCGTTTAATTTAAGCGCCTTGTTTGACGTGAAAAGGCTCAGCGTTTCTTCGTCGCCTATCGGTATTTCCTTTGCGTTCACGCCCGTGAGATCCTCAAGCATTCTTATTACCGTCGGGTCGTCGTGGCCGAGCTCGTCAAGCTTTAAAAGGTTTTTGTCTATCGAATGGTAGTCAAAATGAGTTGTTATGATTGTTGAGCTCGGGTCGTCGGCCGGATGCTGAACGGGGCAGAACTCGTGTATATTGTTCGTATACGGTACAACTATTATCCCGCCAGGGTGCTGTCCCGACGTTCTCTTAACGCCGACGCAGCCCTGCGCAAGGCGGCGCATTTCCGCGTTCCTGAGCTTTGCACCCGTTTTTTCCATATATTTTCTTACGTATCCCAGCGCCGTTTTTTCGGCGACTGTGCCTATCGTTCCCGCTCTGAACACAAAACCCTCTCCGAAAAACGTTTCCGTATACTTATGGATGACGGGCTGATACTCGCCGCTGAAATTAAGGTCGATATCGGGCTCCTTGTCGCCGGCAAAGCCGAGGAACGTTTCAAACGGTATGTCGTGACCGTCCTTATTGTATTTTGTCCCGCATTTCGGGCAGTTTTTATCGGGCAGGTCGCAGCCGGAAATACCGGTATCCGATTCGACAAACTCTATATTTTTGCAATTGGGGCATATATAATGAGCCGGCAGCGAATTCACCTCGGTGATCCCCGAAAGATACGCGACAAACGATGACCCGACAGAGCCTCTCGAGCCCACAAGATAGCCATCGGAAAGCGATTTCCGCACAAGCTCCTGCGCTATTTTGTACATAACCGAAAAGCCGTAGGTCGTTATCGAATACAGCTCCTTATCAAGACGCTGCTGTATAAGCTCCGGCAGCGGGTCGCCGTAAAGCTCCTTTGCGCGCTTGAGCGAATCGTTTACTATGTCGTCCTTTGCGCCCTCAACGACGGGCGGACATTTTTTTGTCGGTATCGGACGGACGCTGCCTATCATATCGGCTATTTTATTTGTGTTCGCAACAACAACCTCATATGCCTTTTCTTTGCCGAGATATGCAAATTCCTTAAGCATTTCCTCCGTTGTCCTGAAATACAGCGGCGGCTGGTTTTCGGCGTCGCTGAAGCCCTTGAAGCTCATAAGAATCTTTCTGTAATCGGCGCCCTCGGGGTCCATGAAGTGAACGTCGCACGTTGCGCATACGGGCTTATTGTATTTTTCGCCGAGGCGCACGATCTCCCTGTTCAGATTACGCAGATCCTCGTCCGTTGTCACATCGGGGAAATCCTTTGAATACTTCATGTAGGCGTTGTTGCCTATCGGCTGTATCTCAAGGTAGTCGTAAAAATCGACTATTTCCTTTATCCTTTCCTCGCTCTCCCCGCCGACGACGGCTCTGAAAAGCTCTCCCGCTTCGCACGCCGAACCGAGAATAAGCCCTTCGCGTTTTTGGCGTATAAGGCTTTTGGGTATCCGCGGCGTTGTGCGGAACACATATCTGAGCTGCGACTGCGAAATCATTTCATACAAATTGCGTATGCCCTGCTCGTTTTTTGCAAGCATTATAATATGAAAGGCCCTGTTCTTTTTTGCCGCGCCGCGCATATCGTAGCAGCCGTTAAGCTCCGAAAGCCTGCTTTTGCCCTCGCTTCTCAGCTGCTCTATCATCCTGACAAACGCGTCGGCCGTCGCCTTTGCGTCGTCAACGGCCCTGTGGTGGTTTTCAAGTATGACGTTCAAATGGTTTGTTATTGTATCGAGCTTGTAATTGTGCAGCGTCGGGAACATGCACTTCGCAAGCATAAGCGTATCGAGATACGGAAAATCAAACTCAATATCGTTTTCCGCCGCCTTCTGCTTCATAAAGCCTATATCAAACTCGGCGTTATGTGCCACAAGCACGCAGCCCCTGCAAAACTCGATAAATTTCGGCAGCTGCACAGATATCGGATCGGCTCCTGCAACCATCTTGTCGCTTATTCCCGTAAGGTCCGTTATTTCCTCCGGTATATGGCGCTCCGGGTCAACAAACGTTGACCACCTGTCAACTATAACGCCGTTCTCAACTTTTACGGCTCCGATTTCTGTTACGCCGTTCGTTTTTTTGTCAAGCCCCGTTGTTTCTATATCAAATACGACAAACGGGGAATCTATCGTTTCGTCCGCGGCGCCGCAGACTATATTTTTTTCGTCATCGACAAGATAACCCTCAACGCCGTAAAGCACCTTTATTTTTTCGTTGTTGCCCGACGCCTTCATCGCATCGGGATACGACTGCACCACGCCGTGGTCGGTTATGGCTATGGCCTTATGCCCCCATTTTATCGCCCTGTTTATAAGGTCCTCCGTTGACGATACCGCGTCCATTGCCGACATCTGCGTGTGAAGATGAAGCTCGACGCGTTTTTCCGGCGCGTTATCCTGCTTCATCGGCGGGGCCGGTATTTCCGCAATATCGCGGAGCATGACGTTCACCTCGCCGGAATATTCGTCGTACTGGGCATTTCCGCGGCACACAACATAAAAGCCGCCCTTTTTCACACCGCCCTTTATCGGCGTATAAAACTGTTTAAAGTCCTCATCATCGTCCGTTTTCGGAATGAATATCTTTGCCGACACGGAATCGGTGTTGTCTGTTATATCCATTGTGACAAGATGAAATTTTTTGCCTGTTTTCTTGGAGGTTATTTCACGTTCGTCAAGCGCAAAAACGCGTCCCGAAAACGTGACGCGCCCCGAATTTTCGTCTATGGAGCTTATTGCCGTTATATCATCGTGTATTGCCCTGCCGCGGAGCATTTCCGTTGCGTTTGCCTTGCCGAGAATCTTTTTCCTGCGGCGCGCCGCTCTTTGCGTTTCCTCGTTTGCGGCTTCTTCCTCGGTAAGGTCATATATCATCACATTTTTTTCCGACAGGCTTTCACGCTGTTCTATTTCGGTGCGCATATCGGCAAGATGATATACCGACTTTACGGCCGCCGCCGCCGTATCCGCCTCCTGCGGCGATGTTCCGTATTCAAATATTATGCGCATCCTGCGCCGTCCCTTTGACAGCAGCACCTTGCTTATGCCGACGGAGCGCACCGCATCTCCCATAACCTCGGGGAACACGCTTCCCAGTCTCGGATTCATCTTCTCACTTCCGTTTATAATATTGTTTATTGCCGCAAAGGGGGCAAAAGCCCCCTTTTATACGATTATTTAAAATATGTCACGCCGGCTTCAAAGAGCTTCTGATCCTTGTCGCCCGGAACGTTAAACGCAATATTTCCGCCTATTCTTTCGCTGTGTCCCATCTTGCCGAGCACGCGCCCGTCGGGGCTCGTTATACCCTCGACGGCCGAAACGGATCCGTTCGGGTTCCAGGCAATATCATACGTGGCTCTGCCGTCAAGATTAACATACTGCGTGGCTATCTGTCCGTTTGCGGCAAGCTCCGCTATCTGCTCCGGCGATGCGATAAACCGCCCCTCGCCGTGCGAAACAGCTATCGTATGGAGGTCGCCCGTATTTACGTTTGCAAGCCACGGCGATTTGTTTGACGCAATCCTCGTCTTTACCATGCACGAAACGTGCCTGCCTATTGTGTTGAACGTAAGCGTCGGCGAATTGCTGTCAAGGTCCCTTATCTCGCCGTAAGGAACAAGGCCGAGCTTTATAAGCGCCTGGAAGCCGTTGCATATGCCTAGCATAAGCCCGTCGCGGTTTTTAAGCATATTCATTACCGCCTCCTTTACAAGCGGGTTCCTGAACGCCGTTGCGATAAATTTGCCGGAGCCCTCGGGCTCGTCGCCTCCGGAGAAACCGCCGGGGAGCATAACTATCTGTGCGTTGTTTATACGTTTTTCCATTTCCTTCATCGAATAAACAACGTCTTCGCCCGTCAGGTTTCTTATAACGAACACGTCGGCGGCTCCGCCTGCCTTTTCAAAGCGTCTTGCCGTATCGTATTCGCAGTTGGTTCCGGGGAATACCGGTATAAATATTCTCGGCTTTGCAAATTTTTCCCCGGCAACGGTTATGCTTCTCTTGTCATAGCTGTATGTCTGCGGTTCTTCGGTAAAATGCCCCGCCTTTGTCGGGAATACCTTTTCGAGCGGCTTCTGCCATGTTTCGCAGGCTTCGTTAAGGTCTATCGTTATTCCTCCGGCGTTTATTTCGCGCTTATCCTGCGTAAAGCCTATCGTAACGGCGCCGTCTGCACACACGCCGTTTTCGACCTCAAGCACTATTGAGCCCACGGACGCGCCGAACAGCATTTCCTCCGTCACGTCCTCCGAAAGCTTTATGCCTATCATATTGCCGAACGCCATTGCCGAAAGCGTTTCCGCAAGCCCGTGACCCTTTACGGTGCATGACGACAGCACCTCGCCGCGCGTTATCATTTCATGCACCTTATCGTATATCTTTTTAAGAGCGTCAAAATCGGGCAGATCGTTTTCATCGCGCATCACGCTAAACATAACAAGCTTTGTGCCGCTCTTTTTGATTTCCTGCGAAATTACCTTATCCGCCTTTACGGGAGCAACGGCAAACGACGTAAGCGTCGGCGGAACGTCAAGCTCGTTAAACGAACCGCTCATCGAATCCTTTCCGCCTATTGCCGCAATGCCGAGCTCAAGCTGCGCCCTGTATGCGCCGAGAAGCGACGCGAACGGCTTGCCCCACCGCCTCGGGTCCGTACCCAGTCTTTCGAAATATTCCTGGAACGTTAAGTATATCTTTTTATAATCCGCACCAAGCGCAACTGCCTTCGATACGGATTCCACAACCGCATAAACAGCGCCGTGGTATCCGCTCCAGCTTGACAGATACGGGTCGTAGCCGAACGTCATAACGGTCGCCGTATTCGTTTCCCCGTCAAGCACGGGCACCTTTGCCGCCATGCCGTCTGACGGCGTAAGCTGATATTTTCCGCCCCACGGCATAAGCACCGTTCCCGCGCCTATTGTCGAATCGAATTTTTCCGACAGCCCCTTCTGCGAGCATACGTTAAGGTCGGATAAAGTCTTTAGCCAGTTTGCTTTTATGTCGTTTGTCTTTTCATATTTGAAGAAGCTGCCGCTTTCATCGGGAAGCTCAACCTCAACGTCCGTGTTTTTAACGGCGCCGTTTGTGTTGAGGAACGCTCTCGATATGCTGCATATCGTTTTTCCGCGCCAATTCATAACAAGCCGCTCTTCGTCCGTTACGACGGCAACCTTTGTTGCCTCAAGGTTTTCATCGTTTGCATAGCCTATAAATTTATCGGCGTCCTCGGCTCTTACAACAACCGCCATTCTCTCCTGCGATTCCGATATTGCAAGCTCCGTGCCGTCAAGGCCCTCATACTTTTTGGGGACTTTATCGAGATCTATCGTAAGTCCGTCGGCAAGCTCGCCTATCGCAACGGAAACGCCGCCCGCGCCGAAATCGTTGCAGCGCTTTATAAGCGTCGTTACCTTTTCGTTTCTGAAGAGCCTCTGTATTTTCCTCTCTATCGGCGGATTTCCCTTCTGAACCTCCGAGCCGCACGTTACAACGCTCTTTTCATCATGCGCCTTTGACGAGCCTGTTGCTCCGCCTATGCCGTCGCGTCCCGTGCGTCCGCCGAGAAGTATTATCACGTCTCCCGCCGACGGTGTTTCCCTTATTACGTTTTTCTTCGGGGCAGCGCCTATAACAGCGCCTATCTCCATTCTTTTTGCAACGTAGCCCGGATGATATATCTCACGTACCTGTCCCGTTGCAAGCCCTATCTGGTTTCCGTATGAGCTGTAGCCTGCCGATGCGCCGCGCGTTATTTTCCTCTGCATTAGCTTGCCGGGCAGCGTATCCTTAAGCGATGCTCTCGGATCTCCCGCCCCCGTCACACGCATTGCCTGATACACATACGACCTTCCCGAAAGCGGGTCTCTTATAGCCCCGCCCAGACACGTTGCCGCGCCGCCGAACGGTTCTATTTCGGTCGGGTGGTTATGCGTTTCGTTTTTAAACATGATAAGCCACGGCTCGTCTTTGCCGTCAACGTCAACGTCAACGACTATCGAGCAGGCGTTTATTTCCTCGGATTCGTCTATTTCCTTTAAAAGACCTTTTTTCTTAAGCTGCTTTACTATTATTGTCGCCATATTCATAAGGCACATATTTCTGTCGGGCGCATACAGCTCGGCCTTTGCCCTTTTGTATTCCTCATACGACGCCTTTATAACGTCTGCGTATTTGCCGTCGTTTATCGTAACGCTGTTTATTCTTGTTGAAAATGTTGTGTGGCGGCAGTGATCAGACCAATAAGTATCTATCATTCTGAGCTCCGTGACTGTCGGGTCGCGCTTTTCCGTATCCTTAAAATAAGCGCGGCAGAATTTCAAATCGTCAAGGTCCATCGCAAAGCCCATTTTTTCAAGGAAGCTTTCCATTTCCGCTTCGTCCATGGCGATAAAACCGTCAACAACCGCAACATCATCGGGGACGGTAACGTCCATATCGAGCGACTCCGGCTTTTCAAGCGCCGCCTCGCGCGCTTCAACGGGGTTTATAACGTATTTCTTTACGCGCTCAACATCCTCATCCGACACGCTGCCCGATAAAACGTATACCTTTGCGCTGCGCACCTTCGGGCGCTCCTTCTGCGTAAGGATAGATATACATTCCTCCGCCGACGCCGCGCGCTGGTCAAACTGACCGGGCAGATATTCGACGGCGAACGTCTTTCCGCCGCTTATTTCTATCGTTTCGTCATATGCGCTGTCAACCGGCGGCTCCGAAAAAATAAGCCCGCGCGCCTTTTGGTATTCCTCGTCCGAAATGCCCTCGACGTCGTAGCGGTTTATGATGCGAACGTCCGTAAGACCGTCAAGCGACAGATTTTCCCTGAGGTCCTCAAGCATCCCCTTTGCCTCAACGTCAAAGCCGGGCTTTTTCTCAACGTAAATTCTCCTTACCTGTGCCATTTGAATTATCCTCCTGTTATTGTATTTCCGACAATATTATCATTATTATAATTTTTGTTTTTTATCTTTCGGTTTTTTATTTTCTGAGCTCACGGAGCACTCCCCTGCCGTCCTCGCAGTCTATTACGGCAACTCCGCCGTTTTCTATCGAAAAACACCAGCTCTGCGCCGTGGAAAGCCCAAGCAGCGACGATATTATATGACGCGCCGTGCCCAGATGCGTGACAAGCATTATTGTTTTGCCGTCGTTTTCGCGCAGCATTTTTTCGAGAAACGCATTGACGCGCTTCTGAACGTCCTCGGCGCTTTCCCCGTCCGGGACCTTATACGAAATAAACTCCTCCGTCCACCTCATATATTCCTCGGGATATTCGCGCTCGATTTCCTCGAACGTCATATCGTCCCATTTTCCGTAATCGCGCTCTATAAGCCCGAAGCTCATGCGCATATTCATGCCCTTAAGCTCCAGATACGGTGAAATTGTTTCAACCGCGCGCTTCAGAGGGCTTGTGTAAACAACGTCTATGTCAATGTTTTTAAATCTTGCAGCAAGCTCGCGCGCCTGCTGTCTGCCCTTTTTGTTCAGGGGCACGTCTTTAAGCCCCAGGCATGTGCGGCGGATATTCGAATCCGTCTGCCCGTGACGCACAACATATACTCTGGTCATACGCGGCACCTCCGATTTTATTTTAATATATTCTATCATATTTTAAGGAATATCGCAACAATATATAATAAAAAATCCGTAAATTTTTTTGTTTTTTGAAAAACACCGCCGCCGATATTGACAGAAAAGAAAAAATATTATATAATTCTATGGTGATACGGATAACGAAAGGACTTAATCAAAATGGATTTCAAAGCATATGTTACAGATAAAATAGCGGAGCTTACGGGGCTTGACCGCACCGCGGCGTCAAACGCCGCCGAAACGCCGCCCGACGAGAAAATGGGCGATCTTGCGTTTCCGTGCTTTCCGCTTGCAAAGGTAATGCGAAAGGCTCCCGCCGCCATAGCTGCCGAGCTTGCCGAAAAATTCCCGGCGGGCGGGCCCGTGGCAAAGGTTGAAGCGGCCGGCGGATACCTTAATTTTTTCTTTGACCGCGCAGAATTTGCAAAGGATATAATTTCGGGCATAAATGCTGCCGGTGAAAAATGGGGAAGCTCCGGCGAGGGCGCCGGAAAAACCGTTCTTGTTGAATATTCATCCCCCAACATCGCAAAGCCGTTCCATATAGGCCATCTTTTTTCAACGGCCGTGGGAAACTCCCTTGCAAGGATATACAAGCATCTGGGCTATAACGTGCAGTCGCTCAATCATCTCGGCGACTGGGGGACGCAGTTCGGAAAGCTGATTTCGGCATACAAGAGATGGGGCGATAAAGCGGCGATAGAAAAGGAGCCGATAAAAGAGCTTTTGAGAATATACGTAAAATTCCATGAGGAAGCCGAAAAGGACCCATCGCTTGACGATGAGGCGCGTATGTATTTTAAAAAGCTTGAGGACGGCGACGATGAAGCAACGTCGCTTTGGAAATACTTCAAGGATTTGAGCCTTGTTGAATTTCAGCGCGTATACGATATGCTCGGCGTTAAGTTTGATTCCTACAACGGCGAAGCATTTTATTCGGACAAGATGGACGAGGTTGTTGATATTCTCCGAGAAAAGGGCCTGCTCACGGAAAGCGACGGCGCGCAAGTCGTTGACCTTTCTGAGCTTAACATACCGCCGTGCATCATATTAAAATCCGACGGCGCAACGATATACGCAACACGCGATATTGCCGCCGCGCTTTACCGTCACAGAACGTATGATTTTTACAAGAACATATACGTTGTGGGCACTCCTCAGGCGCTGCACTTTAAGCAGATATTCGCCGTTATGAAAAAAGCGGGCTGGGATTGGAGCAGCGGCTGCACGCACGTTAATTTCGGGCTTGTGAAGCTTCCCGGCAAGGCTATGTCCACACGCCACGGCGACGTTGTTTTTCTCGAGGACGTATTAAACGAATCCATAGAAAAAACGCGCGCCATAATCGAAAGCAGCAGCCCGGATGCGTCGGATATAGACGAAAAATCAAAAAAAATAGGCATAGGCGCAATACTTTACACCTTCCTCAAAAATTCGCGTGAAAAGGATATTGTGTTTTCATGGGAATCGATGCTCGATTTTGAGGGCGAGTCTGCGCCGTACTGCCAATACAGCTACGCACGCGGAAGAAGCATACTTCGCCGCGCAGAAGGCATCGATTGGTCAGACGCCGATATGTCGCTTGCCGCATCCGATGAGGAATATTCGCTTGTAAAGCAGCTCGGGCTCTACGGCGACGCGGTAAAAGCCGCGGCGGACAAAAACGAGCCGTTCCTTGTGAACAGATACGTTACAAACCTCGCGAAGCTGTTTAACAAATTCTACAACACAAACCCGATACTTAAGGACGACGTTGATATTGAAACAAAAAAAGCGCGCCTTGCAATAGTAGACGCAGCGTGCACCGTTATCAAATCGGCGCTGTATATGCTTGGTATAGAAACCGTGGAAAGTATGTGATTCGGTACGACGCCGTCACGCAGCGCGTGACGGCGTTTTTTTTTTGCTTTAATTATGTATTATCATCTGCGCTGCGGCGGCCGTCGCTGAATATACCCGGCCCCATATCCACAAACCAGAGCTTCTTTTCAAACCTGTCCGAATGGCGGACGGTTACGATAATATCGGTAAGTATGGCGGCTGCGGTCAGGACGCATATAAAGCCTGCCGTTTCGCCGCTCAAGCGCATAACCCTGTACATTACCGCGGGGTGGATAACCTTTACAAGCAGCACGGCCATCGTGCCGAACGCAAGCCCTGCCGTAAGGCATACTCTGCCTTTTATATTAAAGCGCCATGATGAATAATCCCACCAGCGTTCGTGAAACAGCTCCTCGAGCGCCCATGAAACTATATATTCAAGCGTGCACGTAAGCAGCATGCCCGTTACAAACAGCTGAGGCACGCTCTCGATACTGCCCAGGAGCTTTACTATAAGCAGCGCGCCTATGCCGTATATCGGGCAGAAGCAGCCGTTTAAAAAGCCCGTATTCACGGGGCGCCTGTAGCGCATGGTATAATATGCCGATTCATACATCCAGCCCATTATGCCGTAAAGCACAAAGCACAGAAAATATCTGCATATATCCACTTGTATCCTCCCCTTTTTATTCGTTACCGCTCCCTGTAAAGCGAACGGCGAAGCCTTGCATATGTATTTTGACGCTTAAACGTTTCATAAAGCGAGCAATATTTATCCACAAGACAAACTATAATGCTCTCCTTATATTTCGGAGGGACGGGCGTGAGCGGGAACATATGCCTTTTTATTATGTTCTGCTCCCTTTCCGTAAGCTCAAAATCCTCCATGGCGTTTTCAAGCGCCGTCTGCGGATGCGTAAAGCCGTGTATCCTTCTTTCTTTTTTTCCGTCGTGCCAGTCGTAGAGGAAATAATCATGCAGCAGCGCGCCGCGTATCAGCTCCCTGCGGTTCACTTTAAGCCCCAGCAGCCTGCTCAGCCTTACGCTGTAATACGCAACGGCCATCGTATGCAGCAAGCACGTTGTGCCGCCGTGCTGAACGTAGCCGTCCGTTTCATACAGGCGCGAATTGCTGCCTGCCTCCTCAATATACTTGCGGACAAATGACATTAAATTACCTCCGTGTCAAATACCAAAACACTGCATAACTCTTCACTATAATTATAATCCCCGCGGCGTATAATGTCAAGTGTTTTCTTGTATTGTAACGGATTTGTTATTTTTTTATCGAAAAACAAAAAATAAACGCGGGGGCGTTTGCCCCCGCACAATGCAAGCTTATTTTTCCGCTTCAAAAACGCCCTTGCAAATTTTATTTTATTTTATTTATAAGCTCCGCCGCTTCGGCCGTAATATACGGAAGTATATAATTTGAGAAGGTTGAATTATAATGATTGTAATCTCTCCACCATGTCATCATTTCTTCCGCTCTTGCGTTTGCGGCCGCGCGTTTTTCTTCTTCCGTGCCCCGCGTGCTCTCATAAACGCCGCGGACGTCCGCCGTCATAATCTCATCGCACATTTGCCCGACGTCAAGGAAGCCGAGAACCTTCGGATTATCCTTATTTTCCTCATACAGCTCGCGGATTGCCCTGTCGTACGCGTTTGTCCTCATGCCCTTAAAGGTCATTGTATCGTAATCGTATACCTTGCCCGCCGTTTCGCCGTAATTTCCAGACGGCGTATAGGAGCCCAGTATCACATATCCGCCCATATCGATTATGGCGTTCATGTAAATTTCGTCGTATTCCTTAAACTGCTCAAGCGTGCTTGACGAATCGTTCGTTCCCATGTTGCTCAACGATACAACGTCGCCCGGATTCATCTGTGTCAATATACTATTCAATAATCCCTCGGAATAGAAGTTCTTATGCTGGCGTCCGGCGCGCCCGCTGTTATGGAACGTGTCTATTGCTTCATCAAGCTCGGGATATTCCGAAAGGCCGTTTGCTTCAAGCGTATGCGCCCATGCGCCGTTCTGCTGAATCGTTGAATCGCCTATCGTCCACCAGTCGGGTTTTTCCGACGGTGTTTTTTCAACCGGCGACACAGACAGCGTTTCAAGCGTTCCGTCTATTTCAATATCGAGCACGCCGTCGCCGAACACAGCCGTCCGGAACGTGTCTGCCGTTTCGCCGCCGCTGCTTCTCGTAAAGCCTGTAAACGACGAATTTATTCTCTCGCAGGTTACCGTTCCGCTGTATTTCGCCGTAACCTCATAGACCTTACCGTTTTCAACTTTAAGCTTAAACGTTCCTCCCGTAAGTCCGCCGTCCGTTTCTTCGCCGCCGTCAACGCCGAAGCCCATACCGACGCTGTAGCCGCCGTTTGCCGGAACGCTTGTGAAACCGTCCTTCCGCGCGTTTGTTCCGAACACGAAATCAAGCGAATACAGCACAACGCCTATGCGCCTTGTTATCGTTTCGCCGTCGGAATTTTCGGCCGACGCCGTTATATACACCGTCTGCGGCAGGGCATCCGCGCTTACGCTGAGCATACCGCTGCCGTTTATCGAAATGCCGTCTGTATCGGCGGCTGCGCCGTTTTCATCCGTAAGCGCATACGATACGGCTCTTTCGGGGATTTCCTCAGCCATGCCGTTTCTCACAACAGCCGTAAATTTATATTCACCGTCATTGCCCGTGCGTATGCCCTCCGGCGCTTCGGTGAACGCAATGCTCTCGCGTTTGCCCGTAAGCTTTATATTAAACGTTTTTGATACGCCGCCTATCGTTACGCGTACGGGAAGATAGCCGGACGGCGCGCCGCTGCTTATTGTAAGCACAGCCTCCGCGCCGTTCTGCGCTATAGAAACGCCGTCGGCGAACGCATCCGTTATTTCCCACTCCGGCATGCCGAGCGCTGCCGAACCGTCCGTTGTTTTTGCCGCTGCCGAAAGCGTAACGGTATTTTGTCCGCTTTCGGGTATTTCAGCCGTTTCGGGAGCCGTTACGCTTATTGTTGCTTCGTCAACCTCCGCTTCGTAAATATTTACGTTATTTATATCTATTGAAGCATTGCGCGATTTTGCAAGTGTTATCCTGTATGCGCTGCCCGATGTATATTCATTAAAACCGGTTATGACTGACTGAGCTATAGGCTCTGCCGCACCGTAGTCATCCGCAGCATTATATATTTTTGCAAAGCACTTTTTTGACGTAGGATCTGCATGAATGACTATATGGTACCACGTGCCGGAATCCGCGTTATTATATATAACGGCATTGTTGAATTTTATTTCTTTCCCGCTCTTTTCAAGGCTGAACGCCGTTGAATCGGGGGCCGTCATACTTCCTCCGCCGACATACGAAACCGCGCCGTCGATACCGAAGCGTATATCCTGCTCAAATACGGTCTGCGATGTTATGTCGCCAATTTCGTTAAACATTACCATCGAGTTCCCGCTTGCCGCTCTTGAGAAGGAAAGGAATTTTCCCGTTTCGTCGCTCTTAAAATCCATATAACCGGAATCGGAGCCGTATGACTGCCAGCCGCCGAAAACTATATCGTTTTGCGCCAGCCTGTAGCCAAGAAGCGTATCCTCGTATTTGTTGTAATCGGACGCGTAGCCCGCTTTCGGGATTATATTTTGTCCGCTCTTATCGCCGAGAATTACAAGCGGCTCGGAAATTTCAAGCGTTTTGCCGCTGTACGTTACCTTTGCCGTAACGCGTCCCCAATAATTTGCCGCCGTTCGCTTCAGCTTAAAATCGACAGCCGTGCCGTGCTCCGCCGTTTCTTCAAGCTCGCCGTAGCCCTCGCAGTATGAATTGCCGCTTTCGCCCGTCGGTCTGCCGTCAAGCGTGCGGAAGCCGTCAAATATCCATTCGACGTCAAAATCCGTAACACGCTCATCGGGATTTGAAACAAGGCTTGTTCCCTGTTCGCCCGTTATTGTAAGCGATATTGCGTTTGAACCGAAGGTGTTTTCGTCCGCTCCCATAACAAGCTCGTTGCCTGCAGGGAATACGTTAAACGAAACGTTTGCCATCGCCTCTATATAATCATCGCTTACAACGCCTTCTATTTTGCAGTCGGCCGTTATCGGGAGCGATGCAAGTTCCTCAGAAGTATACAGCTCGCCGTTTACGCTCCAGCCCTCGAAATATTCGCCGTATGCGGAAACATCGGGGATATTCACAACGCTTTTTCCGTCAAGCACGTATTGGTCGAACGTATACGACTTGCACGTTATATTTACGCTGTGATACTCCGCGTTAAGGTCGCTTTCGCGCGCCTTGTATATTTTTATGTTGTCTATGCTTACGTCTTTGTCTTTTGTCGGCCCAAGCAGATGTATACATTCAAACGATTTTATCCCTTCGCTCATGTCCGTCACGCCGCAGTAATATTCTGTTTTGCCGTCAAGGGACGTTATTTTTGCAGTGGCAACGCCCTCATCAAAATTTCCGACAACCTTAACGTGCAGCCACGGATCGCCTTCTATCTCGTCCGTCACAACGGGCGGCTGATTGTATTTGTCAAGGCTGAGCCCCGAATCCGATACGCCGTTATTTATAACGTATAAGTTTTCGTTTACCGGCCTGTCCATGGTAAACGCATATTTTTTTGTGTTCTCAACGCCGTGGTTTTCATACACGGATTTTCTCGTTTCCACAAGCTGCAGTTCCGATACGCGGCTTGTTTTTACCGATCTGAAATCGGCCTCAAACACAAAGTTATCCGAAACCGGCTCATCAAGCTCAAAATACCCCGAACGCGACGCGTTGCCGCCCGTTACCGTAAGATATTTGTTTATGCCGCCCGTGCCGTCCGTTTTTACCGATACCGTGCCCGCCGGGGAAATCCAGCCGTCGGCAACGCTTTCACCGCCCTTGCTTACTTCCTCAAAGCTTTCAAAATCCTGCTCGTATATTATTTCTGCCGGTTCATCCGTCGGCGCGGGGGAAGGCGTCACCTCCGGCTCGCCCGCATACTCAAACACCTCCGAAAGCGGAACCATGCCTTTTATCGAATCCCAGACAAATATCCTGTCGCCTTTATCGAGCGAAACACCGTTTATAACAGCCGTTTTATCTTTAAATTCGGCCGTATGGAGCTTAACGTTTTTCATTGTACCGTCACCGTTGTATGATGCTTTTATGACAGCCGCGGATTCTGCGCCGTAATTTGCCGTTAAGGTAAGCGCGGACGCATCTTTATCATAGCTTACGGATACGCTGCGCTTTTCGGATATGCCCATAAATTCCTTTGCCGCTTCCGCTCCGTAGCTGCGCGTTACGCCTGTTTCCGCACCGCGGATATTTCCCTCAAGCACCTCCGAAATATCATGATACGTATATTCAAAATCGCTTGTTTCATAACCCAGCTCGGACATTCCCGCCGCTATAAACGAAGCTGCCAGAAGCGCCGTATGCTGCGTCATATGAAGATCGTCATCAACATGATAGTTGTTCTTTCTCCAGTTTTCGTCGCCGGTTTCATTAACCGCATCGTTTACGTAAAGCTGCGTCCATTTGTTTAAGTCTATGCAGTCAACGCCCTGCTCCTTCGCAAACTCATACATATCGTTTGTATCGTTTTCGGCGTTATACGTAAAGTATGATCTGTGCTGATACTTGCCGCTGTATATCGGGCTTACAAGTATCGGCGTTACGCCTTTCGCTTTGGCGGACGTTATTATATCGCTCATATACTCCATCATTTCTTCTTTTGATATTCCGTTTGAGTTGCTTATGGAATCGTTTATGCCAAAATCCATAATAAGAGTATCTCCGTCCCGCATAAGGCTCTCAATGGAATCGAAGCACTCGTCGTACCATGTTTTGACCGTGGCGCTGGGCTGACCGTAATTTGATATATCATACTTATCCGAAAGCACCTTCGAGAGCTGCTGGCCGAAGCCCGTTATCATTATTTTATCGCTGTCAAGGTCGCTGCCGCCGTTGTCTATCGGATAATAATTTGACGATTCGCTGTCGCCGGCAACCCATATGACGGGCTTTCTGTATTTTTCGGGGACGCGCGCTATTTTAACCGACGCTATGCGCTCGCTGCTTCCCGACGTGTTCCCGAATGTAAGATCAATGCTTCCGTCGCTCAGCTTCAGAGCCGGTATTTCCATAAGCGCCGTGCTTCCGCCGCGGTTTTGAGTGCCCGAACCTGTCGTATTGTTTGCTATAAGCTTTCCGCCGCTGTATATATCTGCGCGGCAGCCGCCTCTGCGGTATACGGTAACATCGTAAAAACCGCCGGCAAGGTCAACCTTTATCGGCAGCTCGTCAACACGGCAGCCGTTTTCGTTTATTTCATAATCGCCGTCAAGCAGCCCGAAGCCCGTTTCGCCGGAATACGAATTTTCGCCGGCTTTAACGTATCCCGCAATATTTTCGTCTGCCGGGTTTTCTTGATTTGTAAATTCAAACCTGTATTCGGGAACGACAGTCACCTCGCCGCCCGCCGTATTTTGAACTTTATTGTTTTTTGCCGTTACAGTTTCATATGAGCCGTCGGTTTTATATACCCTGTATGTATCGGTTCCGTATGACCTCATCTCCGAAACGTCTATTTCCGTTTCGGACGACGTTTTCTCAAACACTCCTTCAACGGGCATCGGCGTTGAGGGAATATCGGGCTCGGGCTCGGGATAATCGGTCCACCCGCCCTTATTGTAAAGCGTATACGCCGTATTGCTGCCCGCAATGTCGCCTATCGAGTTATACGCCGCCTGATGATAATGGTACTGATCGCGCATGAGCGCCGCGTATTCGTCGGTGTAGAACGACGCAACGGCCGTTATTCCGTCAACCTCGTCCGCAAGCTCCTTCTGCGCAAGGTTTATCGTCTTGTACCTCGGGTCCTTCAGCGTGTCTATAGCCGCGGCGCCGCTCGTTTTGCAGTGCCCTATGCGGATCATGAACATATCGGTAAGGCCGGTGTTTGCTTTCATCGTATTGAATATCGAAACGGTGTTTTCTTTATAGCTTTCGATGCTTCTGTTATAATCAGCATCGGCACAGCCCTGGCACCATACCATAAACCGCTTGCCTATCGTATAGCCGCTTGCTTCAAGATATTCCTCTGCTTCGTTGTATCTTGCTGCGGCTTCGTTAAGGCGCGTTTCGTTATTCCACCATTTTGATTCTGTGCCGCCCCTTGAGCATTGAACGCCTACAAGGGGAGTTCCAGAGACCGCATAATAGCTTTCAATAAACGATGACACCATATCGCCGCTGCGCCTGTCAACGCCGTTGCCGCCGTTATCGTTTACGCTGTCGTTATTTTCATATTTGCCGAACGGCTCGGAAACCGTCGTCAAAACGCCCGGCTCCGTTACGGGGCGGTATTCAAAGCCGTGACCGGGAAGGCACGGTACGGCTTCCTCATAATCGCCGCGCCCGGCCATGTTTGACTGACCCATAAATATTGCAAGGTCTACAACTCTTTCCTCCGTTTTTTCTGCCGCATTTTCCGAAAGCGATTGATTAAACAGCCAGTCGGAAAGCCCTTCGGCCGAAGCCGCGCGCTCCGGAACGGCTCCTTCTTCAAACGGGTATTCCGTATACAAAACATCGGTCATGCCGGATGACTGCATTGAATTTACAAGCTTTCTTGCCGTGCCGGCGTTTGCGTATTCCGCAAAAACGTATACGGCGGTATTTGCCTCCTTTAATGACTCAAGCTGTTCCGCCGAAAGCTCCGCGGACGGTTCTATTGCTATAACGCCCGCTATTCCGGGATTTTCGGCTGCCGCGGCAAGAGCCGCGTCCGCGCCCTCTTTTTGCCCGGCTATATATATTTTATCCTTGTTTACGTTTTCTATCGAAGCCGCAAGCCCGCCAAGCTTTTCAGCGTCCCAATTGTCCTCCGTCTGCGGCGCGGCGGCAACTGCGGCGTTCTTCAGCTCGTTAAAAAGATACTGCGCCTGGTACAATTGCCCTACGTTATCCGTGCCGTTTCTTGCTGCGCCGTGGAGATACACAACAAGCGGATATTCGCCGCTCCCGCCGGGACGCGCTATCCTGTAAGGCATACCTTCGTATTCCGCCGCGTCATAGCCGTTTGCTATTTCGCCGGCGGGCGCCGGTTCCTCCGCTGACGTAAATTCCGATATTTTAATATCGTCAAGCGACATATACCGCGAGCCCTCCGTTGCCGTGCGCCTTGCTTCAAATTGTATCGTTTTTATATCCTGAACCGCGCTTTCGGGAATATCGCCCGAAAATTCCGTTTCGCCAACCGTTACCGCTGCTTTTCTTGCATAGTAATCTATTTTTACGGTTACCGGTATATCCTGCTCCTGACTTCCGAATCCCGCGCTTCTTAAAGCTTCGCCGTCGTCAGCCCGTACTCCTCCTATGATAAGCCCATCGACAGGATAGCTTTCTTGATTAAAGCTGTAGGGATGAGTTTCAAAATAAACTATCTCCTCGCCCTCGCTGTTTAACGCTTTAAACGAGAAATAGCAGCCGCTTCTCGGCTTTACGTGATTCATCACGGTAAATGAAATTTCCGTGTTCTTGTCCTTCGGCGTTGCTTTTATCGGCGTATCAAGCTCTATTTTAAGCGCGCCGCTCTCCGTCGTCGTGAATGGGAATTTCACCTCGCCGTTTGCCGCGTCGTATTCGGCAGAGCCCGATATTACGGGCTTGTTTGTGCCGTCTGCCGCGGGGCCCGCCGCGTTAAAATCCCACGTTGTTGAGGGAGATACATATCCGCTTATGCCGTCGCCCGAGGTATCGGGCGTCGGCGACGGCGTTGTATCGGGCGTTTCGGACGGGGTAAACGTAAGCTCGTCTATATATGTTGAATCTTTTCTCCACCCGAAATGATACGTCACGCCGGCCTTCACCTCCGCCGTTATGCTTCCGGCATAGCCCTTATATGCTTCTTCTTCAAACCAGCCTATATCCGAGCCGTGAACATAAAGCGTGCCGTCGGACGGCGCGGTAAAGGATATGTACGAGCCTTTTTTATATTTTCCGTCATCGTTGCATATCGTGTCGCTCTTTATATACACCTTGCCGTCGGCCGAAACGTATGTGCCCTCATACGTAAGCGCTGCCGTTGTGTAATCGTCAAGCCGTATAATATCCTCCGCATTGCCGTAATACGTATCGGCATTGTCTTTTACAAGCTGCATAAAATCACAGCCGTAGCCTTGCGCCGCATACGGCCGCGCAGACGCTTCGGCATTATTTTCGTATACGCCGTTTTCCGCAAGCGTCTGCGGCACGCACGACATTCCGAGCATTACCGCCGTAAACAGCGCCGCCGTTTTCTTTAACATTCCTCTCATTGCTTTTTACGCTCCTTATAATATTTTCGATAAATCAATTATAACTTATATTAAGCCGTTTTGGAATTGCGTTTTACACAAACAAGATTGCATTTTTGGGCGTTGTTTATCGGCTTTGCAACAAAAGCGCTTAATATATCGTTTTTGTATTGATTTTTTTTATTGTTTGGAGTAAAATATAATGACACACCTTAAAGCAAAAGGAGAAATATTCATGGATATTGTATCAATACTTATCCTTGCCGCCGCGCTTGCGATGGACGCGTTCGGCGTAAGCGTTTCTGACGGCATAATAATCCGCAGGATACGTCTTCGCGACGCCTGTAAAATAGGGCTGTTCTTCGGCGGCTTTCAGTTTATAATGCCGTGCATCGGCAGCTTCCTTGCCGGCTTTGCAATGCGGTATATAGAATCGTTTGACCACTGGATAGCCTTCGGGCTGCTTGTTATACTCGGCATTAAGATGATAATCGAGGCGTTAAAAGAAGAGAAAGAAGTGCCAAAAAACCCGCTCGGGCTTGCGACGCTCACCCTTATGGCCATAGCCACAAGCATAGACGCGCTTGCGGCCGGGATAACAGTCGCGGCGGTCGGCACACCGATACTTATGCCCGCCGTTATAATAGGCGTTGTTGCATTCGGATTTTCGTTTTCGGGACTATACATAGGCAGCCGTTTCGGCGATATTTTGGGAGAAAAGGCCGAAATACTCGGCGGCATAATGCTTATCCTGATAGGCGTCAAAACGCTTACGGAGCACCTTATGGGATAAAAGAAGAAAAGTTTGAAAACGACTTTTGTGAAAGGAGTTAATGGACATATTTATGAAAAGCGTGCTTATCGGAATGTCCGGCGGCGTTGATTCCTCGGCCGCCGCGGCTGTATTAAAGGAACAGGGCTACAGCGTTACGGGCGCAACAATGCGCCTTCTGCCCGACGGCTCCGACTCATCGTCGGCCGGCGACGCAAAAAGCGTATGCTCGCGTTTGGGGATAGAATTCAGGGAGCTTGACCTGCGGGAGCTTTTCAAAAAGCGCGTTATAGATTATTTCACTGCGGAATATATGCGCGGCAGAACGCCTAATCCGTGCATAATGTGCAATAAATATCTTAAATTCGGCGCAATGCTCGATTACGCAAAGGAAAACGGTATCGATTATATCGCGACGGGGCATTACGCAAAAATCGAATTTGATAATTCGACCGAAAAATATATATTAAGAGCGTCCGACGCCGTCGGCAAGGACCAGAGCTACGTGCTCTATAACTTCACGCAGGAAATACTTTCACGGACGCTTATGCCGCTCGGCGGATATGATAAAGCGCGCGTGCGCCGCATCGCCGCTGATTTGGGGCTTGACGTTGCGTCAAAGCCGGACAGCCAGGAAATATGCTTTGTAAAAAACAACGATTATGCCGATTATATCTGTTCAAACACCGGTTACACTCCCGTGCCCGGTGATATTTTGGACGTATCGGGGAACGTTATAGGCAGGCACAGGGGGCTTATTTATTATACGATAGGTCAGCGAAAGGGCATCGGCGCTTACGGCAGGCCGATGTTCGTTATGAAAATAGACCCGGAGTCAAACACAATAACGCTCGGCGAAAAGGGCATGGAATTTTCACGCTCCCTCACGGCGTCGGCCGTTAATTTCATAAGCGGGGAAATGCCGGAAAACGTCATTGAGGTGTACGCAAAAATACGCTATCAGGCAAAGCCCGCAAAGGCGTCGCTTAAAATGACAGGCGCGGACAGCGCCGAGGTGGTATTTGACGAGCCGCAGCGCGCCGTAACGCCGGGGCAGTCGGTTGTGTTTTACGACGGCGACATCGTGCTCGGCGGAGGTATTGTGGACTGATACGGAAATTTATATATGCGGATAAACGGCCTCTGCTTTTTTGACAGACAAAAGCAAAAATGCTTTGACATATTTATCCGCCTGTGTTATAATTACCGTAACAAATCCACGGTTTATCGGCGCGCAGACTGATTGGAGGGACGCAATGGAAGCGAAGGTTATTCGTCACGGGACGCATATTCCCGGAAACGACAGCGACGGGTATGTTTACAGCTTTAACACATCCGAGGGCTACAGCTTTAATTCTCATCTTCATAAATGCTATGAAATTATACACGTTATATCGGGAAAGCTTTTTTATACCGTTGAGGGACGCGAATATTTCGTTTCCGACGGCGATATTGTTATGACAAACCCGAGTGAGCTCCATTCGTTCAGCTTCCCGTCCGCCTGCGAATATCAACGTGAATTCATCCATCTTTACCCGACGTTTACGGAAATCTATCCCGACGCCGCAAAAATGCTTGCGTCACGCAAAAACGGCGAATATAATCACCTGCCCGCCGAAAAGGTAAAAAAATACGGGCTTGACAAACTGTTTGAAAATATGCGCGCGGCATGCGAAAACGTGACGCGCGAAACGGATATGACGGTGTTTGCCAACGTGCTTTTGCTTATTGCGTCAATAAACCGTCTGCTTGCCGAGGATGCGCCCGAATTTTCGCGGATAACCGCCAAGCGCTCACATTCGATATACGATTATATCAACAGCCATTATATGGAGGACATAAACCTTCAGTCTGCCGCGGATGAAATGTTTATGTCTGTTTCGGGAGCGGAACGTCTTTTCAAGCGTGAAACGGGGATGACAATAAAATCGTATTTAAACCTCAGGCGCATAACGGCCGCAAAAAATCTTATAATGGAGGGGCAAAAGGCATCGGGTATATACTTAAAATGCGGCTTCAAGGATTACTCCACGTTTTACCGCGCTTTTATACGCTTTGCGGGAATGACGCCCGAACAATTCAAAAAGAGCCACGCGGAGCTAAAGGCAAAGGAACTCGAAAAAGGCTCCCCGGAAAAAAAGGCTGAAAAAAAGGCTGAAAAAAAGGCTGAAAAAGAAAAGACCGCAAAAAGAAAACGCGGTCGGAAAAAGAAAAAAGAAAAACAGGAAAAATCACCGGAGCAATAACCTTCCGCATCAAAAATTACATACGGTATCATTTCATAATGATTCACGGGCTGCCCGTTTTCAGCGCAGCCCGCTGTTATTTTTACGGGTTGCAGCTTCCGCACGGACTGTAGCCCATTATCTCAAGCTGCCCGCTTGTCCCCGTAAATTCGCTTCTGTTGTCTTCGTTCATGTTCTGCGCGCCTTCGCACGACGGCAGATGATATTTTTTTGAACCCGTGTTAAGTATGTACAGCCGGCTCTCGCCGCCGTCCGGTTCCGTTAAGCTGTCCGAAAGCTCGTTTTCGCCCGTTGCGTAATCTATAGTAACTCCCGGCTGGACGTTATAGCAGTAGACGTTAAAGCAAACGCCGCTGCCGTTATCCTCAACGGACATCGCCTCCATAACCACGCCGCGCGCAAGCATTTCATCGCCCTCAAACACGGGCGTTACGCGGTACAGCACATGGTTTCCCGTTTCATCTATATATTCGGCAACCTCGTTTTCAAACGGAAGCATGCCCTCAGTATTCATATATCGCGTGCCGGTTATTAAATTTCTCTCGTTCGCATTTTCGCCCGAGAGCTGGTAGCCTATGAGATGACAGCGGTTATAAAGATATTTGCCGTCAACAAAATCATATTTTGACGTCTGCCAGCCCGAGGGCTTTACCATTCCTATATTGCCGCGCTCCTCCGTCGGCATCGTGTCAACGCAAAGATTCGCATACGCCGTGCCGCAGCGTCCCAGCGCGTCAAGACGGCTGTAGCGTTCAAACGAGCGCTCCGTCATATCCTCCTCGTTAAATTCGGGAACGCCGCCGTTTATTTCAACATATGCCTCGCCCGAAAATTCGGGCACCTCCGAAAGCTCTATAACGGGCCCGGTATTTGTCTGTAAAATATCGCAGCCGCCCAGCGCGCTCCACACGGCGCACAATCCGATAATGACCGCCGCTATAACAGTTGTTAATCCCTTCTGTGTTCGTTTCAAATCCACCGCTCCCTTCTTTTTTGATTATACATTAAATAAGCCGCAATGTCAACAGCGCATTGCTTTTTTATTCCGTCTTCCTATTGCAAAAGGAACGCGTATGTGATATAATCATATTGCACGCGGTGCGGAGTTGCTTTCACTCCCGTCAGGGAAGCAGGGTGAAATCCCCTCACAGTCACGCTACCGTTACAGTCGGGTCGCTGGCCGCGGAGCATCCAAATAAAATTCCTGCGAGCGACGGGAAATGGAGGAAAATTTCATGTTCAAAAAACTTATCAAATCGGCTGCCGTATCCTGCGCAGTCTTGTTTGCCGTGCCCGTAACACAGGCGTCGGCAATGCACATCACAGAGGGATATTTATCCCCGTTTTGGTGCGCCTTTTGGGGCGTACTGTGTTTGCCGTTTCTTGTTTGGGGCGGCATTGAGCTGCAGCGCCGCCAAAAAGACGGCGGAACGGCAAAGCTTTTGCTTGCGCTTTGCGGCGCGTTCGTATTTATTGTTTCATCACTTAAAATCCCGGCGGTAACCGGAAGCTGCTCCCATCCTACAGGAACGGGCTTGGGCGCCGTCCTTTTCGGTGCGCCCGTTATGTCCGTTCTCGGAATGATCGTGCTTGTATTCCAATCGCTTCTGCTTGCGCACGGCGGCATAACAACTCTCGGCGCAAACGCGTTCTCCATGGCGGTTGCGGGGCCGTTTTTATCATGGGGAGTGTATACGCTCCTAAAAAAATCAAAGGCTCCCACGGCGGTTTCGGTATTTCTTGCGGCAGCGCTCGGCGATCTGTTTACATATACGGTAACGTCGCTTCAGCTTGCGCTTTGCCACAGCGGCGGGAATCTTGCGTTTGCTTTCGGAAAATTCATGCTCGTTTTTGCGCCGACCCAACTGCCGATAGCCGCTGCCGAAGGGATACTTTCCGTTATGATATTCAACGTAATCGAAAAATATTGCGGCAGTGAACTTAAAATACTCGGCGCATCATCAAAAGGAGGGTTATCCGTATGAAACTTTGGCTGAAAAATACGATCCTTGCGCTGCTCCTTATTGCAATAATCGCAATACCGTTAATTTTTACGGGCGGTCATAAATTCGGCGGCTCGGACGGCGCCGCAACGGACGCCGTGGGCGAAACGGATCCGGGATACGAGCCGTGGATCGAAAGCATTTGGGAACCGCCCTCCGGCGAAATAGAATCACTGATTTTCTGCGTTCAGGCCGCAATAGGCGCAGGCATTGCCGGATTTGCGCTGGGAAGGATAACAAAGAAAAATGATGACAGATAAAGAGGCGCAAAAATCACGGCTGTCCGGCATCTCCCCCGCGCTTAAGCTCTGCGTTTCTCTTTATTGTATTATAAACTGCGCGGCGTCAAACAATGTTGTAACAAGCACTGCAACGCTTATTATAATGTCGTTTGCCGTATGCTTTTTCGGAGGGCTGCGCTTTTCACGGCTGCTGCGCTTTTACGCAATCCCGCTGTTTTTCGCGGTGACAGGGTCTGCCGCTCTTATGTTTGAGCCCGGGAGCTCCGGCGCTGTTATATCGTTTTTTGATGTAAGCATAACGCGCCCCGGGCTTATCGGAGCGGCGGAAATGCTTATGCGCTGCATGGGAGCTGTTAGCGCAGCATTTTTCCTGTCGCTTACCACGCCCGCGCACGCCGTGTTTGCCGTGCTCTACGGCGCGCCGCTGCCTTCGTTTATAACGGAAACGGCGGAGCTTATTTACAGATATATATTCGTGCTCCATGGCTCTTACAAAAAAATATACGTCGCTCAAATGTCTAGGCTCGGATACAGCAATCTTAAAGCAAGCTACCGCTCAACGGCGCTTATCGGCGCGGCTGTCTTTATAAAAGCCGTAAACACGGCAAAGCGTGCCGGCGCGGCGCTTGAATGCCGCGGCTGCGAAGGCTCGGTGAAAGCGCTTAAGAGAAAATACGAAACAAAGCCCGCGCATATATTGCTTTCGGTTATTTTATGCGCGTTTCTTACCTGCACGGGGGTGATATTTTGAATACGGAAAAAGATATATTGAAAACGTACTCGCTCCGCAGCGGATACGACGGCGAAACGGTCTTGCGGGACGTAAGCATAAATTTCCCGAGCGGCAAAACGACGTTTGTTCTCGGCGCAAACGGAGCCGGCAAGTCAACGCTCTTTCTGACGCTTAACGGCGTAATACGCCCGCTGTCCGGGTCTGTTGCCTTTTGCGGCGAAACGGTGCGGTACGATAAAAAATCATTAAAACGCCTGCGGGAAAAAATAGGTATAGTTTTTCAAGATCCCGACGACCAGCTTTTTTGCCCGACCGTTTATGAGGATATAACGTTCGGCGCCGTAAACATGGGGCTTGACGAGCTTGAAATACGCCGCCGCGCCGATTGTGTTATGGAAATAACTGAAACCGAGGCGTTTAAGGATAAAAGCATCCACGCCCTCAGCTTCGGTCAGAAAAAACGCACCGCAATCGCCGGCGCGCTTATCACCGCGCCCAAGCTTCTGCTGCTCGATGAACCGACCGCAGGGCTTGACCCTAAGGGCGCAGCAAAAATCATGCGCTCGCTTAACGATATAAAAAAGAAAACCGGCGTAACCGTTGTTGTTTCAACTCACGATATGGATATGGCTCCCGTATTTGCGGAGCATATATGCTTGCTTGACGGCGGCAGGGCTGTTTTTTGCGGCTCGCCGGAGGATTTTTTCAAAACGCCGCAGCTTCTGAGAAAACACGGGCTCAGGCTCCCGAGAATATCGCATCTTTTTGAAATACTTAATAAGCGCGACGGCGTAAATACAAATGCCTCCGCTTCAACCATCTCGGCGGCAAGAAAAGAGCTTCTTAAGCTGATCAAATAAATTTGCCGCACAAAAAACACAGGGCTGCACAATTTCAGCCGCGGACCGTCAAACGGCTCAAGCCGTTCCGCTGTCCGTGCCAAAAGCGCAGCCCTGTATTTTTTTATAACTTTATCTTGTTATATCCACCGTACACTTGCCGTCGAACTGCCGTATTATTTCCTCCTCGGAAACAAAACCGGGCATATCGCAGTAAAAGGTGTAATCGTAAAGTCCGTTTCTGTGGCGCATTATTGCCGTTTCATTGACGCTTACCTGAAGCTCCTTCAGCTTCTCGACCGTTGCGTCCTGAAAGTCCGGCGTTTCTATACCGTAAATTTTTATAAGCTTGCATTTGTGCGATACCATTATCTCGCCGCTCTTATGCAGCAGAAGCTGAGCCGCAAGAATGATTACCGTTGCCGATATGCCTATAACATACATTCCGCCGCCGAGCGCCATTCCTATGCCCGACGTCGCCCACAGGCCCGCCGCCGTTGTCAGGCCGCGTATATTGCTCCGCTGAACGTAAATTATCCCCGCGCCTATAAAGCCGACGCCGGTGACGATTCCCTGCGCCATTCTTGAAGGGTCAAGGCGGACGTCCGCCTGCGTTTCGAGCTCCAGCAATAAATCGGTAAAGCCGTATTTCGATATTATCATCATCATTGCCGACGCGCACGCAACTATGCAGTGCGTTCTTATGCCGGCCTCCTTTGCCCTGTTCTTCCGTTCAAAGCCTATCGCAATACCGCATATGCAGCTTACAAGCATCCTCACAATCAGCGCCGCATCAAAAAAAATCTCATCAGTCATTCATACAAATACCTCTTTTCCGAGTAATACCCCTTAAAACGGCATTACACTCACTCCGCCGTCTTTTCCTCCTTTGCTTCTCTCCGTTTTGTTTTCCTTTGTGTTTTGCCCGGCACGCGCGCTTAAGGCAATTTGCGCGCCGCCTTTTTTTCCAATGCTCTCCGATATATTTTTACGGATACGCAGGACTTTTCTCATTTTCCGTACATTCGCAGCCGGAAGCGCCGCCGTCTCTCCGTGTTCTCTGTAAAAATGGCGCTCCCGCTCCGGGCCTCAGCCACGCAAGCGTTTATGTATGCTCTCCGTTCCCTTATGTCCCCGCTATCCGTTTGTTTGACAAGACGATAAATACGCAGACGGATATTTTTTTCTTCCCGCTCATCTCCGTAATTTAATATCCGTGCGGCTTTTGCCGTATGCACTCCGGCGCTGTAACGCCGCGGCATATGCGCATGACCTCCGCGCCGGATTTTGTCCGCCGCGTCCGCCGCCGCCTTGCGCGTATGTTTTTCCGCCTCCTCAATAACTCTCTTCGCATTGTATTATACACTCTAATACTATATTTGTCAATAGCCGTTTGGCCGTATATTTCGCCATAAAAAGCGGGCCGCCGCCGCGTCCCGCTTTTATGTAATTTTATTTTATTTTCCTGCATTCAAGATAATACCGCTTATCCTGCGCTTCGCCCATCGAAAATGTTTTTCTCGGCAGTGCGCCGTCCGCTATTACAGTCGGGAAAAGCTCGCTCTTTTTCATTGCGTCAACCATAAAACCTATCGTGCTGCCACGCATTGAAAGCTCTCTCACAACGCCGTTCCCGTGAATATAATCAACCTCGCCGCCGTTTTCTTCAATATATTTATCAAGATAATTCTGAAGCGTCCCGACCGCAAGGCTGCTCGGCGCGTTTTTAACGTAAACGGCGCCCTCTCTCCCCTTAAACGTCCAATTGATTTTTTGCCCGCCGTTATCGGTTTCCGACGCTCCGTAATATTTTACAAGCCCCTCAAGAAGCTTTTGCGGTTCAACGCCGAAAACAACTCTTTGTATCGGTTCGAATTCAAGCGCGCCGTCATGGATATTATTAAGCTCAACAAGCGCATATCTTGCGGGGTGAGTTTCAAGCTCCGCACCGGATAACGACGGCTTTATGTTTTCCCAGCACGTTTTTGCCGTGGCAAGAGAATGGTTGCCGTCGCCCACGGCGTACACAAGGCCGTTTCTCTTTTCGCTGTTTTCAAAGGACGATATTGCTCTTACAAGCTCGTCCCTCGCATCGCCCGATACAAGATAGCCCGTTATATGTCCTCCGCCGAGCATAAGCTCAAAATCATAAAGCTTTTTCAGGCTTTGCTTTTTTTGCGCAAGCGGCTCTATAACGCACTTTTCCGGATCGTCCGCAAGCATTATTATATGCGGCGTTTCAAGCGGCGCGTTTTTTCGTATCTCACGGCGCGGCGGTATACGCGAAAGTATTGTCCCCTCGGTTGCGCGCACTCTTGATTTTGATCCCTTTGAAAAATCGTATTCCTCAAGGTCTATGCAGCCGATAAGCCCTTTCCTCACCTTGCCGTTTGACTGCGTGCGCTCGCAGTATATGAGCGCGTCTTTAAATTCGTCGAATATGCCGTCTTCGAGATAGCCCGCCATCGTTTTGTTTATGGCGTCTATCCGCTCCGCGTCGCCGCCCTTTCCGAGATACACCTCCGGGAATATTATTTTAAGCGCCGACGGCGCGCTTCCCGCAAGCTCCTCCGCCTTTTGCCAGTATTCGGGCTGCGACGTGTATTGATCGCATGCCACAACGCTCCATTTTTCAAGCTCCGCTCCGTGCGGCAGCAGTATATCGGCAGGTTTGAATATCATTATAAAATTCCTCCGTTTTTTTATTCGTCCTTTATTATATCCTCAAATTTACAGTCCGTCATTTTTTGTATGTCGCCCGGCGACATTCTTACCGCAACGCCGCACATTCCGCCCGATATTACTATCGTATCGAAATCAAGCGCCGTTTTGCTTATAATGGTCGGATATTTCTTTTTCATCCCGACGGGCGAAACGGAACCGCGCGCATAGCCCGTAAGGTCCAAAAGCTCCTTTACGTGGATAAGCTCCGACTTTTTATCGTGCGTTACCCTTGCGAATTTTTTCAGATCCAGCTCACGGTCGCACGGTATGCAGGCTGCGGCTATGCCGTTTTTATCGCCGCGCACAACAAGCGTTTTAAACGACTGCGCCTTTGGCACACCCGTTTTTTCGGCTGTACGCTCCCCGAAATTATCGCCTATTTCTCCGTCCGTTTCGTATTCTATGACCTCGTGCGGCAGCTTTGCGGCCGCAATCATCCTGAGCGCGTTCGTCTGCGCCGCACGCTTTTGCTTTTTTGCCATTTTTATTTCAGCTCCACTATGGTTACTCCGTCCTCGCCTTCGCCGTATCGGCCGTTCCTGTAGGACTTTACGTATTTTAAACGCCTTAAATTATCCTGTATTCCGCGCCGCAGCACTCCCGTGCCCTTGCCGTGGATAATGCTTACCGGCGACATTCCGGCAAGATAGCAGTCGTCGAGGAATTTTTCGACGTTGTCCCACGCCTCCTGGAACGACTGTCCGCGGACATCGACCTCCGTCGAAACGCTTTTTGTTTTCGAATCGAACGAGCGCGTTGCTTTTACGTACTTATCGGCAAGCTCCTTTGATTTTTGCTTTTCGTCGATTTTCCGCAGATTTGTTATGTGCACGTCCATTTTTATTATGCCCGCCTGGACGCGCACCTTGCCGTTTTTATCGGGCGGATTCAATACCGTTGCCTCCTGATTCATATCGACTATTTTGACAAGCGCGCCGGGCTTTAAGTCCTTCGGCGGCTCGGCATACGTCTTTTTCGGCTTTGCGGCGCGCGCCATTGCTTCGTCTATGCTATCCTCGCGTTTTTTGAGCTTTTCGCGCGCCCTTGACGTTTTTTCGTCAAAATGCTCGCCGGCTTTTATGCCGCGGCGGCGCATTTGTTCAAGGTCCCGGATTATTGAGTTTGCCTCCTCTTTTGCGTCCATAACAAGTATTTTCGCTTCACGGCGCGCGTCGTCAAGAATACGCGATTTGCTCTCCTTCAGCTTTATGCGCTCCTCCTCAAGCTTTTTGCGCAGCTCCGCAAGCTCGCGCTTGTTTCTTGCGGCTTCGTCGGCGTCCTTCCTTGCGCGGGCGCGGTTTTGCTCGAGGTCCGTTATAACGTCCTCGAATTTTATGTCCTCGTCCGACAAAATATCGTTTGCGCGCGACAGCACGCTTTCGTTAAGCCCCAGCCGTCTTGATATTGCAAACGCGTTTGATTTTCCCGGTACGCCGATATTTAATTTGTACGTCGGCCTGAGCGTTGCAACGTCAAATTCGCACGATGCGTTTTCAACGCCCTCCGTTGAAAGCGCAAAAAGCTTTAATTCGCTGTAATGCGTTGTTGCAACCGTCCTTACGCCCCTTGCGCGCAGATATTCAAGTATCGCTATAGCAAGCGCGGCGCCCTCCGTGGGGTCCGTTCCGGCGCCGAGCTCATCAAAAAGGGCAAGGCAGCTTCCCTCTATGCTGTTTAAAATATCAACGGTGTTTACCATATGCGACGAAAACGTTGACAGGCTCTGTTCTATCGACTGCTCATCGCCTATATCGGCAAAAACGTTGTCAAACACCGCAGCTTCGCTGTTGTCCGCCGCGCTTATATGAAGTCCGCACGCGGCCATCAAAGAAAACAATCCGACAGTTTTGAGCGTGACCGTTTTTCCGCCCGTATTCGGGCCCGTTACAACGAGCGTATCGAATTTTCCACCGAGCTCTATATCGTTTGCCACAACCTTTTCTTTATCTATAAGCGGATGGCGCGCCTTTTTCAGCACAATTCGCCCTTCATCGTTGAGGCGCGGCTCACGCGCGTCCGTATCTATCGACATCCTGCCCTTGCAGAACATAAAATCAAGCTCTCTGACGCTTCTTTCGGCAACAAACACGGCATGGGAATTTTCCGCCGCCGCGGCCGTAAGCTCGCCCAATATGCGCTCGATTTCAAGCTGCTCTTTATTCATAAGGTCGCGTATTTCGTTGTTGCTCTGCACAACGCTCATCGGCTCTATAAAAAGCGTTGCGCCCGTTGACGACGTATCGTGAACTATACCGCTCACCTCGCCCTTATATTCGCTCTTTACGGGAATTACAAACCTGTCGGAGCGCATCGTTACAATCGGGTCCTGCAGGAACTTTTTATAATGCGCCGAATGTATCATGCTGTTTAACGTTTCGCGTATGCGCCCGTTTAAACTTCTCATTTTGCGCCGTATCGTACCAAGCTCCGGCGATGCGTCGTCGGCTATTTCCGTTTCGGAAACGATACACGAATTTATTTTATCCTCAAGAGCCTTTGCCGTGATTATCCCTTCGCCTATACCGCGCAGTATTTCACATTCTTCCGCCGTTTCGTCCAGATATGATTTCATGCGTCTTGCAGCGTATAACGCGCGCGATATTGCCATAAGCTCCTTTGCCTGCAGCACGCCGCCCATTTCGGCGCGTTTTACCGCTCCCGTAACGTTGGGAACGGACAGCGACACCGGCGGTGCGCCGAGCTTTAATATCGTCGTTACGGCCTCGGTCGTTTCGCGCTGACGCGTCAGCGCCTCCGAAACGCTCGCCGACGGCTCGAGAGAGCGTATGCGGTTTTTCACGCTTTCGCTTTCCGTGTAGCCGGCAAGGCGTTCGAGTATTTTATCAAATTCAAGCGTTTTGTACGCTTTTAATGCTTCCATTTATTTTTATTATTCCTCCGCCAAATACACTTTCAAATCCCAATATTCGCCTATCATAGGCGCCATCTGGCGAAAGCCTATTTTGCCGCCGCCGAGAACCGCGCCGTATTCCTTTCCGTCGTCAAACCACGAAAATACCGGCAAATCGTTTATAACAAAAGCTATTTTTCCTTTTTTCTTTATTATGCGCATATCGTATTCCTCAAATGCGTCCGCGCAGTCCGGTATCGGGTCCGCGCCCTGTGCAACAAGATAAAAGCCCTTGCTTTTGCGCAGGTTGCACGTGTGAAAACCGCGCTCCTCCTCCCATTTGCGTCTGAAATACGAAATATGATACGCGTTTATATCGCCCGAATGGTACAGCTCATACCGTCCGTCCCTCGGCGCAAGCGACGGATCGAACAAATCCTCGCCGCCGCAGCCCTTTGCCGCAAAAAACATTATAGCAAGCCCCGGTTCCTCTATCGGACGGAATTTCCATTCTATAATTATATCCTCAGGAAAATCCCTGTCACACCAGAACACAAAATTCGATTTTTGCCCAAGCTCCGGCGAAAGGGCGTTTTTCATGCACATTTTGCCGTTTTCAAAATAAATATCGGCGCTTCCCTCAAGCACAAAATCCTTTACGTCCGCGGCGCATGAAAGCTTGTTTTCGTATATAAGCTTCATTCACTGTTCCCCCTCTTTAACAATTCTCAAAATCTCGTCGGGGCGCTCGGCAATATGCTCCGCTCCCGCTCCCTCAAGCTCCCGCCTGTCGCGGAAGCCCCATAAAACGCCTATGCTTTCAATCCCGGCAGCCTTTGCCGTAAATATATCGACGTTTGTGTCGCCGATAAAAACGCACTCGCCGCGTCCGCAGCCCTCATTGGCCATAATTTTCAGAGCGCAGCCGGGATCGGGCTTTGTTTTATCGCCGTCGGCTATGCCCTTTACAATATCAAACATATCGCCGAACACCGTTTTCACGACGCTGCACACGACGTTATGCGGCTTGTTTGAGCACACGGCAATTTTAACGCCGAGCGCCTTAAGCTCGTTAAGCAGCTCCGGGATGCCGTCATACGGGCCCGTTTTATACATCGGGTCAGCTTCGTAGCAGCGGTCGTATTCGGCGCAGACCTTATCAAACATTTCCGGCGTGTCCGCATCGTAATACGCAAGCATTCTGTGTATCAAAACCGTCCTGCCGTCGCCGACAAGCTTTTTATATTTTTCCGTTTCTATAGGCGCAAAGCCCTGCGATGCAAGGGCGGTGTTCCCGAAATGAGCTATTGCCGTTATCGTATTTGTAAGCGTGCCGTCAAGGTCGAATATGCAAAGCTTTTTCATTGATTCTTTCCTTTCCCTATTTTCTCTCTGTTATTTTATTTCCCGATTCTTTCCCGGTTTTCCCTTTCTTAAGAAAAAGGCTGTCGCCTATGGCAGCAGCCTTTTTTACATTTTTCGTTATTCGTATAAATGCTCAAATATCTGCACGATCTCGTCCTTTGTCGGAACGCGCGGATTTGTTGCCGTACAGCCGTCGGCAATAGCCTTTTCGGCCATTGAATCTATGGCGTTGAAGTATTCGGTCCTGTCTATGCCGCACTGCGATACCGACAGCGGAACGTTCATTTCCTTAAGCATAAACTGTATCCAGCTCACAAGCGCACGGACCGTTGTTATCTCGTTAAAGTTATTGACGCCGAGAAGCTTTGCGATGTTCACATATTTGCGCACGCACGGCGGATATTCCTTTTTGCTCTTTGAATGTCTGTTTATTCCGGAATTGTACTCTATTATGTGCGGCAGCAGCATTGCATTCGCACGGCCGTGCGGAATATGGAACTTTCCGCCCAGTGCATGCGCCGCGCCGTGATTAAGCCCGAGCGATGCGCTGTTAAAAGCAAGCCCGGCAAGGCATGACGCAACGTGCATTTTCTGCCTGGCGTGCGTATCATTGTTATCGAGATATGATCTCAATAAAAACGTACCGCATATTTCTATCGCTTTTTCGGCAAGAGCCGCGCTGAACTCGTTGTTATTTATGCTGACATAAGCTTCTATGGCATGCGTCAGCACGTCCATTCCCGTGTCGGCCGTAATGTTTGCGGGAACGCTCTTTACAAGGTCCGCGTCAAGTATGGCTTCCGTGGGCAGCATCGTATCGGAAACAAGCGGATATTTAATATCCTTGGACGGGTCTGTTACAACGGCGAAGCTTGTCACCTCGGAGCCCGTTCCCGAAGTTGTCGGGATTGCTATAAGCGCCGTTTCGGCACAGCCGCCGCGCGTTGCAAACTCGCGTATTGCCTTTGCGCTGTCTATTGCGCTGCCGCCGCCTATTGCTATAACGCAGTCGGGAGCGTATTCCATCATCTTCTTTACGCCCTTTGAAATTTCCTCAAGCGGCGGGTCGGGAACAACGTCCGAAAATACGTCGAATTCCGTATAGCCGTCCTGAAGCCTGTACGTTATCATCTGGAGCATGCCGCTCTTTGCAACAAAGGGATCGGTTATTATAAGCGCGCGCTTATACGGAATATCCGAAAGCCTGTCAAGCGAATTCGGGCCGAAATATATTTTTGTCCTTATGTCAAAGCTCTTCATACTGTTGTCTCCTTAGAATATGTATCTTAAACCATGGCTATATTATACATCATATTCCGTGCTTTTGCAATAGCTTCGGCAAATTTTTATCGATAATAATCGCAAAACATGGTGACAAATGACGTTAAATATCAATAGCCGAGCGGTTCGGGAACGAGCACGACCGTTATTCTTCCGGGGAAATAATGGCAGCCGTCAACTATGCTCGTTACGTTACAGACTCTGGGCTGAACGCGGCATTCCGTACATTTGCAGTTATCGTCCGCAGCGCACGGTGTTTTGTGAGTTATTCTTCTTGCGTTCATCGGCGCTATCGATTTTGCGCGCTTTATGCCTTCCTCGACGTTTGCGACAATCTTGTTTACTCCGGCGACTATAATAACCTTTTTCGGTCCGAAAACTATCTGGCTTGTTCTGTTTCCTGTGCAGTCGATATTAACGAGCTGACCCTCCATCGTTATTGCGTTTGTGCTTGAAACGAGGAAATCGGCATAATAGCCCTCGCGGTATTTGTCGAGCATTTCTTCAAAAGACGATGTATTGTAGCGGTCTATGAATTTATATTCGGGCTTTCTTATTTCGTCGAGTATACCCGTTTCGTTAAGCGTCACGCTTCCGCCCACGGCTATTACCGAGCCCTCGGGGATCATGTCCATAACCGTTTTCCTCGCGTCGTCCTTGTCCTTTGCCATAACGGCGTTAAAGCCGCGCTCCTTCAAAACCTCCATAAGGTCCCTTATCCTTAATTCGTTTGCCCATTTTTGTACTGCGTCCATTTTTGTACTCTCCTTTATCGATGTTTTTTTATTTTTTTTAAGGGAATAGCCCCATAATTACGACCGTTAACTCCTTTTGCAAAGCTTCGCAGCTCATTCTTTTGCGCTTATCTTATTTATTCATCAAATAATTTATTTCATGCGATGTAAGATACCGCCATCTGCCGAGCGGCAGAGTGCCGAGCTCCACTTTTCCTATTTTTATACGCCGCAGCCCCACAACCTTTGAGCCGACGGCTTCAAACATTTTGCGCACCTGCCTGTTTCGGCCCTCGTGTATCGTTATACGCGCCGTGACGTAGCCCTCGGCGGCATCTATTATTTCAACCTCGGCGGGCGATGTTTTGTAATCGTCTATTTTCACACCGCTGCGGAGCATATTCAGCCCCTTAACCGATATGCCGCCCTTCAGCAGTGCGATATACGTTTTGTCGGTATTGAATTTCGGGTGCGTTACCCTGTAGGTAAAATCGCCGTCGTTTGTCAGCAGCAGAAGCCCCTCCGTATCATAGTCAAGCCTTCCGACCGGAAACAATCTGACATCCTTAAGGTCTGTTTTTATAAGATCGATTACCGTAGGGCGGTCAAACTGGTCGTTCACCGTTGTAACATAGCCCTCCGGCTTATTGAGCATTATATAATATTTTTTATTTTTTACTTTGAGCTGCTCACCGTCGAGCGCGACCTTGTCGGCGCCTATTTCGACTTTAACGCCCTGCTCCGTTATTTTTTCGCCGTTTACCGTTACTCTGCCTTCGGAAATAAGCTGCTCCGCCGCACGGCGCGACGCAGCGCCGCTCATTGCGATATATTTCTGAAGGCGCACTATTTCTCCCATATATTATATGTCCTCTCCTTGAAGTTTGTATTATTATATTATTGTTATATTATTGTCCGCGCCGTCACATCAGCCACATATTGAACGTCCTTACAAACGAACTGAAAAAGCTGTTTTTAAGGCGCAGATTGCTGACGCCGCGTATTTCGCTTTCCGATATTATATCAACCGTACCGACAAGCGTATCGCCGTAAAATATCTCCGCCCAGCCAACCTTTTCGCCTTCGTTTATCGGGCGCGTAAGCCCGTTTTCCATATGATTCACAACCTTAAGGTCAACGCGCTCGTCTGCGCGCACCGGCACAACAAAATCACTGCCGTATATAAATTCGTAATCCTCGCCGTCCACCGATGATTTTTTCACAATCTGCCCCTTTTCGACAGCTTTCTTCGGATAATGCTGAGAAAAAGCATAGTCGAGCATTTCCGTATGATCGTTCCAGTCGTCGTTATCGTCAAGCGTTACGGCGATAAACAGCATCCCGTCGCGCTCCGCCGCAGACACAAAGCAGCGTCCCGTTGCGGAGGTATAGCCCGTTTTTACACCGATGCAGCCGTCGTACATATCGAGCAGCTTGTTATGGTTTGAAAAATAAAGCGGCTCATCGCGGTTTAACGGCTGCGCCGTCATTGTGCGCGTTGCGACAATCCGCCTGAATTCCGGTATGCGCATTGCGTAACGCGTTATCAGCGCCATATCGTAGGCGGTTGAATAATGGCCTTCGCCGTCAAGCCCGCTCGGATTTATAAACTGAGTATGTACCGCGCCCATCTTCTCCCACGCATACCAATTCATTATATCGGCAAACGCCTCGCGGCTGCCGGCTATATGCTCCGCTATTGCGTAGGCGGCGTCGTTTCCGGAATTAAGCATAAGCCCGAAAAGCATATCGCGCATAAAAATCCGGTCGCCTTCGCTTATGTATGCCGAGGATCCCTCCTGTATGGCGGCGTCGCCGGAAACCGTTATGACGTCGTCGGGCCTGCTGTTTTCAAGCGCAACAACGGCCGTCATTATTTTTGTCGTACTCGCCATAGAGTGCTGCTCATATGCGTTTTTTTCAAAAACGATCTCGCCGGTCACTCCGTTTATGACGCACGCCGAACGCGCCTCATCGGCTATTGCGTAAGCGGCGCTCGGCAGCAGCGAAATCACAGCCGTCACTGCCAATATCAGTGCTTTTTTTCTCATTATGCAACATACTCCCCAAAATATCATTGAAATTTATACACTATTATATATATTTTTTTTGAATTTAATTCTTGACAAACACAAAAAAGACTGGTATAATAATATTCGTCGTTGAGACGCGAGGGTGGCGGAATAGGCAGACGCGCACGTTTGAGGGGCGTGTGGTTAACCCCGTGCCGGTTCAAGTCCGGTCCTTCGCACCACAGCCCGGAGCCGTTGGCTTCGGGCTGTTTTTTTTGTTCCTGCCGGCGCGCCGGCCGTGATGTATATCACCCGCAAAAATCCGTCTTTTTTTGCCCCGATATTATCATTCTACCATAAAGAATATGAAAAATCAAGTTTTTTTAAAAAAAGTCTTGACAAACGCAAATTTATCTGGTATTATATTATCTGTCGTCAAGAGCGATGCGGAATTGTGTAAAGGTAGCACGAATGACTCTGACTCATTTTGTTCGGGTTCGAATCCTGATTCCGCAGCCAAAAACAGACTCTGCAAAAATAATGCAGAGTCTGTTTTTTTTATTTTCAGAGGGGGCATACGCCCCCTTTAACCCCCGGTTGTTTGGGGGCGCGGGGGCATGAAGCCCCCGCGAAAAAATTATATAAAGAAA
>DVLU01000052.1 GCA_018715365.1 Candidatus Ornithomonoglobus intestinigallinarum
AAAGTGAGACGCGTCTGCTACACTTTAATTGTGACAATGCAAAAAAATACGCCGGAGAAAAGGAGGAAAACGTGAAACGGTATATAAAAGCCGCCGCCGTTGCCGCGGCGCTGTCTGTGCTTTTAACCTCATGCGGGATACGGCAAACAGAGTACGAAAGAGAAGATACGGTCACGCTTACCGTTGCCGTAAGAGCGGGCGAAACGGGGCTTATACAAAAAATTCAGCCGGGCTTTGAAGCGGAAAACCCCTCCGTAAAACTTAAAATAACGGAGCTTTCGGCGGGCTTTGAGCAATACAGCCTTTATGCGTCGGCATTTTCGTCGGGAGAATATCTTTTCGACCTGGTTGAAACGGAGGACGTTTGGATAGACGACTTTATACGCAAGGGATGGATAGATGTGCTTCCGGAAAGCTTAAACCCGGGCGAAGGGTATTTCGGTTACGTATACGACAGCTTCGGGCGCGGCGATGCGTATTGGGCGGTACCGTTTCAGATGGATCTCGGAATGCTGTTTTCTCTTGACGAATACGGCTGGGATGGAGAGTATTCGTCAATGGCCGGTAAATCAGCGGGAAACGCCGGCGCGCTTAAGATAGAGGACGACAGGGAAGATATAATATGCGCGCTTATGGAGCTTATAGAGTATTGCGACGGCGATGTGCAAACGGCTCTTGAGCTGTACGGCAGCATATATAAATATGCCGGCAGCGAAAGGGTAAAGCTTAATGAATTTAAAAAAGGCAACGTACCGGTGATGCACTCGTGGTCGAGCATTATACCGTCGCTCTACGATGATTCGTCAAAGGTCGTTGCTACTTTCAGAGCGCATAATACGCCGCTTAGCCCCGAGGGCAACGAAACGACGGTGGCAAAGCTGTTCGGGTTTGCCGTATCGTCGCTTTCCGAGCATAAGCCGGAATGCGAAAGGTTTCTTGAGTATATAAGCCGCGACAGCGTGCAGACACAGCTTATCGAGCAAAGCGGAATGTATCCGATGAAGCCGGATATGTATGAGGACCTTACGATAGTGTCAACGTGGAAACACATACCGGCAATGAGCTCGCGCATGGAAAATGTGAGCATACGTCCGCATACGGAAAATTACGCGGCGTCGGCGCTTGATGTGCGCGAAGCCGTTTATGCGTATCTTGAGGGTACGGCCGGCGCGGAGGAAGCGGCGGCAAAAATACAGGGATTTTTAAATTAAAGGAGAGCATTATGTACGATATTTTTTCAATACAGGACATAAAAATGCCGGACGGCTTTTTATGGGGCAGCGGCTATTCCGGGCATCAGGTTGAGGGAAATAACACAAATTCCGACAGCTGGCAGAGCGAGCAAAGGGGGAATCCAAATCCGATAGCCGAAAAGTCGGGGCTTGCGTGCAACAGCTACAAAATGTTTATGGAGGATGTTGAGCTTGTTTCGAAATTGGGACATAAGGCTTTTCGCACCTCCGTCGAATGGTCGAGAATACAGCCGGATGAAAACACCTTTTCGGAGGAGGCGGCGGAGCACTATATAAAATTTTTTGCGGCGCTGAAAGAACGCGGGATAAAAGTATTTTGTACTTTGGTCCATTTTTCGGTGCCGATATGGTTTAAGGATAAGGGCGGATTTTCAAAGGCGGAAAACCTTATTTATTTTGAACGCTATCTCAATTACATAATACCGAAAATCGCGCCGTATGTTGATTTCTATAATGTGATGAACGAATTCAACATACACGGTACAAAAAACGACAGGCTTCAATTTATGAAATTCCATGCGCTGGGCTATCATACAATAAAAAAATATACGCCGTCGCCCGTAAGCTCGGCTCATGCGTTTATAAATTATGAGCCGTTCAGGCCAAACGACAAGCTCGATATTGCCGCCGCCGCGTACAGAGATGCGATGGATAACGAATATTTCTTCCATGCGGTGCGCACCGGCGAGGTTATACAGATAGGTACGGACGGATTTTTCTCGGAGGATATAAAAGGCACATCGGATTTCTGGTCGGTAAATATTTATACGCGCACGCTTGTCGATTCGAGAAAGCAGGGCGGCAATGCGGCGTATTACCATAAAAAGCTTAAGCTTATTGATATGGATTTTTATCTTGAGGAATTTTATCCGGAATGTATGATAAATACGCTGACAAGGCTTACCGATAAGCCGGTTTATATAACGGAAAACGGAGCTGCCTGCAATGATGACCGTTTCAGGATCGTGTATCTTATACTGTATCTGTCGGCGCTCAGGCAGTGTATGGATATGGGTGTTGACGTAAAGGGCTATTTATACTGGTCGCTGCTTGACAATTATGAGTGGTGGACCTTCAGGCCGAAATTCGGCTTATGCTCGGTAGACAGGGAAAGCGGGAGCTTTGCGAGGACGCCGAAGCGGTCGGCCGTGTTTTACAGGGAGCTTATAGAAAATAACGGGTTTGACCAAAACCTGATAAGAAAATACATAAAAGAACTCCCGTCACTGGGAAAGACAAATTAAAGAAAGGCGGATGAATTATGAAGAAGAAAAGATTTTTTAAGGCGGCGGCTCTTGCCGTTGTAATGTCGCTTGCGGCAGGTATGGCGGGAGGCTGCGGAAAAACGGAAACCGTGGCGGAAGAAGACCCGAACACCGTTCCCGAAACTCCGTATGAAATAAACTGGTACATATGCGCCACACAGCAATCGGACGTTGCCTCGGTTGAAAACGAGATTAACGCATATCTGAAAGATAAAATAAACGCAACGGTAAAGCTGAACATCATGGAACAGGCGCAGTACAGCGATAAAATGCTCAACATGATACAGGCCGGCGAATATTTTGACTTATGCTATGTTTCAAACTGGATGCTTAATTATATGGTAACGGCGGAAAGCGGAGCGTTTTATCCGCTCGATGACCTGTTCCCGAAATACATGCCCGAAACGTACGAGCTCTCCGATAAGGACGCTCTTGAATGCGCAAGGGTAAACGATAAGATATACGCGCTTCCGACAGTCAAGGAAAACGCAAGCTCCTACGGCTGGATTTACAGAAAGGATATAGCCGATAAATATAATATCGATATGTCGCAGGTAAAAACTTATGAGGACTTAAAGCCCATAGCCGAGATGATAAAGGCAAACGAGCCCGATATAAGCTATCCCGTGGACTGGACGACGAATATGTCACTCGGCGGCGATATGTGCCCCGTATCGATAATAACGGGCTGTAATCTCGGTATTGCCCGCGGCGACGAAACGTATACTGTCGTAAACAGGCTTGAAAATCAGGAGGCAATAGATAACTTCAAGCTTGCCCATGAATACTACAATGAAGGGCTTATCAAAAAGGATATTTTAACAAACAACACCGACTATATCCAGAACCTCAAAAACGGCAAAACGTTCTGCACGCTTATATCGCTTAAGCCGGGAAAGGTGCAGGAGGTGCTTAAAAATTCACAGTATGAATTCGAGCAGGTTTATATAACGGAGCCGGAAATAGGCACACAGCCTGGTATGGCTTCAATGAACGCCATATCGGCAACGTCGAAAAATCCCGCAAGAGTCGCAAGATTTCTTGAACTTTTAAATACGGACCCCGTGCTTAACAATCTTATCACCTTCGGCATAGAGGGCAAGCACTACGAAAAGGTATCGGATAATGTTATAAGGCTTATCCCGAATTCCGGGTACGGGCTTTCGGACGTTAAGTGGATGCTTGCGAATGTATTTATAGGCTACACAACGGAGGGAGAGGATCCGAACGTCAAAGAGGAACTGAAAAAATTCGACGAAAGCGCAAAGCGCACTCCGCTCGTAAGATTTATCTTCTCAACAAAAGACGTCCAGGCGGAACTTGCGGCGTGCTCGGCGGTTGAAGCGCAGTATGAAAACCAGGTATCGCTGGGCGCGCTCGATCCGGAGCCGATAGTTGAGCAGTACCTTAAGGAGCTGAAGGCTGCCGGCATAGATACGGTAAAAGAAGAGCTTCAGCGTCAGCTCGACGAATACTTTGCACAGCAGCAGTAGGGCTTCGGACAAACGGGGCGCCTTTTGGGGCGCCCCGCAGATTGGAGATTATGATGAAAAGAGAAAACAACGGTGCTGCGCCGGCAAAAATTTATACGACGGGGCGCACATTAAAAAAACGCCGCGGCTTTGGCGCGGTTAAAAATAATTTGCCGCTTTATGCGATGTTCATTCCCGGCTTTATTTTAACGTTTATGTTTGCTTATATGCCGATGTTCGGAATGATAATCGCCTTCAAGCAGATAAATCTGCGCGACGGCATACTGGGCAGCCCCTGGGTAGGGTTTGATAATTTCCGAATGCTTTTAAGAAACGAAAACGCGTGGACGGCGCTAAGGAATACGGTGCTCTACAACGCCGTATTTATATCCACCGGCCTTGTGCTTGCGGTAACCGCCGCTCTGCTTTTATCGATGATACGGAACAAAAGAGCGTCAAAGGTGTATCAGACAATTTATATCATGCCGTATTTTCTGTCAATGGTTATAGTTGCGTATCTAGTTTACGCATTCCTTAACATGGAATCGGGTTTTATAAACAATTCGGTGCTTTCAACAATTTTCGGAGCTGAGGAAATAAATTGGTACGCCGATGCCGGAGCATGGCCGTTCATACTGTTTATAGTAAACGCGTGGAAAACGGTAGGGTATAACAGCATAGTTTACCTTGCGGCAATGGCGGGCATCGATCCGGGGCTGTATGAAGCTGCGGAAATAGACGGCGCGTCAACATGGAAGCAGATACTTCATATAACGCTTCCGTCGTTAAGAAACATAATGATAATAATGACGATACTCGACATCGGAAGAATATTTAATTCCGATTTCGGATTATTCTATAACGTAACGATGAATTCCGGCGCGCTCTATCCGACAACGCTTGTTATAAATACATACGTATACAACATGATGACCGCGGCAGGCTCGGCAAGCAGCGGTTTGTCCGCGGCGGCGTCAATGCTGCAGTCGGTGCTCGGCTTTATTATGGTGCTCAGTGCAAATGCAATCGTAAGAAAAATAGATAAAGACAGCGCGCTGTTCTGATGAGGTGTTTGGTTTAAAAAAAGTTAAGCGGCGCATCTCGCCGCCCGCCGCGGCTTAAGGTGCACGAAGTGCATCCGCGCCACACCGGATTTTTCCAAACAACTTTTGTGAAAGGAGTTAATGGTCACAATTATGACAATAAAAAGCAAACCGATAAATGCGCTTTTAAATGCGTTTTTTATAGTCCTTGCGGCTGCGTTTGTGTTCCCGCTGCTGCTTGTTGTCATCATATCGATAACCGACCAGGACGCAATAAACCAATTCGGCTATCAGCTCATACCCGCAAAGCTCAGCCTTGATGCTTACAGATATATCTTTGCGAGTGATATGGGCGTGGGACACGCATATCTTGTAACAATATTCGCAACAGTCATCGGAACGCTGTTCAGCGTAACGGTTATTGCGCTTTACGCTTATCCGCTTTCGCGGCCGGGCTTGAAATACAAGGGCTTTTTCACGTTTTATATATTCTTTACGATGCTGTTTTCCGGCGGGCTGCTTGCGTGGTACATAGTTGTCACAAAATATTATCATCTCGGGAATACTATATTTGCGCTTATTCTGCCGATGTCGATGAACGCGTGGTACGTTATAATAATGCGCACGTTTTTCCAGACGACAATACCCATATCGATTATAGAATCGGCAAAAATGGACGGCGCAGGCGAAATAAGAATACTCTTTTCACTCGTGTTTCCGCTTGCGCTTCCCGCAATAGCAACGATCGCCCTGTTCCAAACTCTTGCGTATTGGAACGACTGGTGGAACCCGATGCTGCTTATAACAGATAAAAAGCTCTATAACCTGCAATTTTTGCTTCAGGTTATGATGCAGAACATACAGATGATGTCGGAATCGACAACGATGAGCACAGACGTCGCATCGAGATTTGCGGGAGATATACCGGAGGATTCTGTCAGAATGGCGCTTTGCGTGCTGGCAATGGGGCCGATACTTATAGTATACCCGTTTTTCCAAAGGTACTTTATACAGGGGCTTACAATAGGAGCCGTAAAGGGATAAGAAGGGAGCTGACAAATAAATGCTTAGAAAGCTTATTGCGGTACTGCTTGGCGCATCGCTTGCGGCTTCGTCATTTTCGGCGGTTTTTGCCGAGGCCGGCGCAGCGGGCATACCGCTTGAAGAAAACGGTGCGGCGCAGACCGGCGTAACGGGAATGGAACCGGGCGGCGCTGAAAATACTGAAAACGAAGAAACGCCGGAGGAAACAAAAGCACCGGAGGAAACAAAAACACCCGAAGCGCCGGAAGCGGTAAATATCACGGCCGTGCCGACGGAGCAGCCGCCGCATCAGGCCGGACTTTCCGATATTGCAGATATTGCAGAAAGCAAAGCGGCCGTATTGGCGGAAAACAGGAGCTGGTCGTCAAACGACAGCTTCGACACCTCCTCCGGCAACGGCAGCTGGGGAGAAGTGTGGCAGGCCGAAACGTTTAATTCGCAGACGAGCACATACAGCAATGCGGCTGGTATATATAACGGCGCCTTTGCAAACGACGGCTGGACATGGAACAACGCGCTGATAAAAGGCGATATGCTCACGGTTGCGCAGGGCGAGCTTGCGCTTACGCAGCATCCCGTAAGAGCATTTGTCGCACCCGAGGCGGGAACCGTTAAAATAGCGGCATCCGAAATAGTGCATAATACGGATGCAAAGAAAATTATCTTAAGAATAAAGCAAAACGATACGGAATTATGGTCAAACGAGGTCAATTGGTGGGGAAGCACGCAGCAGCCGGAGCTTACGGCCGATGTGGCGCAGGGTGATAAAATCCGCTTTGAGGTTATACAGCTTGAATCGAGAGCGTGGGGCTATGATATAAATTGGGTAAGCGCCGTTTCCTATACTGACGGCTCTGCATCGGAACCGACTCCGGACCCGACTCCCGACGCCACGCCAATGCCCGATGATGACTCAAGGCGCGTATACCGCGCGTCGGACAGTTATTCAACCGTTCAGAACGGCGACAACATCTGGAAATGGCAGTCGTACGTTGTAAGTACCGGCGAATACACGGACCTCACAAACGTTACGGAATCACAGCTTAATTTCGGACCGTACGATCCCGCAGCCGGTGAATATACATACGACACCTCATGGACGGCCGGCACGGACTGGCGCTGGGTTTCTGTCGGCAAAAAGTCAATGCGCATAAGCGTTGATCCCGGCGATCCGACGTCCGAGGAAACGGACGGCATGATGAAGGTAAGGCGCGACCATGCCGTGAGGACGTTTACAGCTCCGAAACGCGGAACGGCAAGCATAGGGGCTGACGGCGGGATTTTAAATGCGCATAACACCGCAAACGGCACGCACGTCAGAATAATGCTTTTGCCCGCAGACGGCAGCGGCGCCATTCAGATATGGCCGGCGGATACGGATTACGAAAACATAGTGGGCGAATATACGTTTGAGCCGATAGAAGTCAGCCTTGAAAAAGGCGACAGACTGACGTTTGAGAATGTATTTAAATATATTCAGGGCGGCTGTTCGCCCTGGGATACGGTAATAGACTGGGATCCCGTTATAGAATATAAAACGGTTTATCCCGTACTTGTTTCGGCAAAGCCCGAAAACGGCGCAGCGGATGTGCCGCTTAATTATAATCACACGGTAACGTTTGATAAAGCGCTTTCGCCGGTTTCGGCGGATAACGTAGCCGTATATAAGCTTACGCCGGACGGTGAGAAAGAAGAATGCGGCGCCGTATGCGCGTATGCGGAAGCAAACGGCGAAACAATAAGCTTCAGGCTTGACGGCCTTGAGCCGTACACAAGCTATATTGCGGTAATAGACGGCATACTTATTTCGGGTCTTGATGAGACAAATGAATGCTCGCAGGAGCTGACTTTTACAACCGGACAGGCGATAAATATAGGCGAAGCATCATACAGCGGCGGCGTTGTGAGCTGTGCGATAAATAATCCTTACGATGAGCCGCTTTCGGCAACGCTTATGGCAG
>DVLU01000053.1 GCA_018715365.1 Candidatus Ornithomonoglobus intestinigallinarum
GCGCTTTCTCGCTGCTGCGCCGAAATCGTAAGCGTCAGCGCGTCCATAACAAGGTCTTTTTTATGTATGCCGTATTTTTCGGCTTCGGCGGCAATGCGCTCCGCAATTTTAACTCTGTCCTCCGCCGCCGGCGGTATACCGTTTTCATCAAGGCAGAGCCCTACGAGAACGCCGCCGTATTTTTTAACGAGCGGCAGGATTGCGTCAAGGCTTTCTTTTTTGCCGTTTACGGAATTAACCATCGGCTTGCCGTTATAAATGCGCATTGCGCGCTCGAGCGTAACGGGATCGGACGAATCGAGCTGGAGCGGCAGATTGACCGCCGCCGAAACGGCCTTTACCGTCCTTTCCATCATTTCGCACTCGTTTATTTCCGGCAGTCCGACGTTTACGTCAAGTATGTCCGCGCCGGCCTCCGCCTGCGAAAACGCTTCGTTTAAGATATAATCCATATCGCCCGTTTTAAGCGCTTCCTTAAATTTCTTTTTCCCGGTGGGATTTATTCTTTCGCCGATTATAACGGGCCGGTTATCCAAAATCACCGCCCTTGAGTATGACGCTGCCATAGTATACGGCTTTTCCTCAACTATGGGCGTATATGCCCCGCAGCTTTTCACAAGCGCTCTTATATGCTCCGGCGTTGTGCCGCAGCAGCCGCCCAGCACGCTCGCGCCGAGAGCCGCCATATCGGCGCACTGTTCCCCGAATTCCTCCGGCCCGACGTCGTAAACGGTTTCGCCGTTCTCAACGCGCGGAAGCCCGGCGTTCGGCTGTGCCATCACCGACACCGACGCGTATTTTGAAAGCTCCCTCATAAGCGACGCAATCTGTTTTGGTCCGAGACCGCAGTTTATGCCGATGCAGTCGGCGCCGAGGCCCTCGAGCATCGCGCACATAACGGCAGCGTCCGCGCCCGTCAGCGTTTTTCCGTTTTCATCAAACGTCATCGTGCAGAAAACGGGGAGGTTTGTGCTTTCCTTTACGGCAAGCACAGCCGCCTTCGCTTCGAGAGTATCGGACATCGTTTCGATTATAACAAGATCGGCGCCGCTTTTTTCGGCAACGGCGGCAATCTTTTTAAAGCTCTCGCAGCATTCGTCGAACGACAGATCGCCCGACGGCTCGAGCAGCCTGCCCGTAGGCCCTATATCAAACGCCGCAAAGCGCGGTTTCTCGGGAGTGGAATATTTCAATGCGCATTTTTTTGCCAGCGCCGTTCCCTCCGCAGCCAAAATTTCCGCGCTCACGCCCGCCTCCGTTAATTTAAGCGGGTTCGCCCCGAACGTATTTGACGTCACAATGTCCGCGCCCGCTTCAAGATAGGCGCAGTGTATTTTTTCTATAAGCTCTTTGTTTGTTATATTAAGAAGCTCCGGCAGCTCTCCGCCTTTTAAGCCGCTTTTCTGGAGCATTGTGCCCATGCCGCCGTCAAAAAACAGGATCCGTTTGCCGAGTATATCTTTTATATTCACCTTTTCCTCCATATCAGCCGTTAAAACATGCTGCTTACCGCGCTTACTATCGTTTTTGCCGTTTCGGGCTTATTCATCGTATATATATGTATGCCGCGTATATCGTTTGCGAGAAGGTCCGTTATCTGGTCAACGGCATACGCTATTCCCGCCTGCTTAAGCGCCTCGGGCTTGTTTTCATACTTGCCTATCATCCTCGTGAACTTGGACGGCAGCGACGCGCCGCCGGAAAGTATGCACATCCTCTGTATCTGCGACGCCTGCGTAAGCGGCATTATGCCGGCGACCATCGGGATGTCTATACCCTTTTTTGCCGCAAGCTCCCTGAATTCATAAAATTTTTCATTATCAAAAAACATCTGCGTAACAAGGAAATCACAGCCCGCGTCAACCTTGCGCTTTAAATTTTCTATGTCCGTTTCAAGGTCCGGTGAATCGGGATGGCATTCGGGATAGCACGCCCCGCCTATGCAGAAGCCGCCGAACAGCCTTATATCCTCAACAAGCTCCGACGCATACCGGTAATCCGATGCGATTTCACCGCCGTCGGCAGGAAGGTCACCGCGGAGCGCAAGTACGTTTTCTATGCCGCGCAGCTTCATATCTCCGAGCATCAGCTCTATGCTTTCCCTGTCAGCCGTTATGCAGCTCAGATGCGCAAGCGCCGCCATGCCGTGCGTATTCTGGATATATTCCGCAATGTCCGCCGTGCGTTTTGACGTTGAGCCGCCGGCGCCGTACGTTACGCTTATGTAGTCCGCCGGCAGCTTAACAAGCTCGTCAACGGCAGCTTTCACGCTTTCCTCGCCGGTGTCCTTCTTCGGCGGAAACAACTCAAACGACAGCAGCTGCTTTTTTTCTTTAAATAAGTTTCTTATATACATCTTTCACTCTCCATCATATATACAGGCATATTAACGCCGCTTATTTTAAAATTCCTCTTGTTATTATACTAAAAATTTGTTATAATATCAAGAGGAAACTTAAATAAATCGAAAGTATTGCGATAATATTTTGTAAAATTTCATTTTTGCGGCGGCAAATCCCGTCCGCAAATGCCTGAACAGGGGGAACAAACATGCACTTGCTGATAGGTCTCGGGAATCCGGGAAGCCGTTACGACATGACGCGTCATAATATCGGATTTCACACAATAGACTATATTGCAGACAAATACAGCACAAAAATAAATAAGCTGAAATATAAGGCGCTTTACGGCGAATGTGTAATTTCGGGTGAAAAAACGCTTTTGATAAAGCCGCAGACATACATGAACCTGAGCGGCGAAAGCATAGTGGATTTCGTCAATTTCTATAAGCTGCCGCCCGGGAATGTCATTGTTATAAGCGACGACATAAATCTCGATACCGGCAGGCTGCGCATCCGCCCCAAGGGCAGCGACGGCGGCCACAACGGCTTAAAATCAATAATATATATGCTCCAAAGCGACGAATTCCCGCGCATACGCATGGGCATCGGCGCGCCGCGGCACGAAGAGCACGACCTTGCCGATTTTGTACTCGGCCGTTTTACGAAAGACGAGATCCCCGTTATGGAGGACGCAATAAAGCGCGCGTGCGCCGCCGCGGAGGAAATAATAGCAAACGGCGTGAATTCGGCAATGAACAAATACAACGGCAGGTAATTTAATATGAAGCTTAACGACATTCTGTATGATTACGGAAAATACGCCGAGCTGCGCGAAGCGGTCAAATCTTCTCCGGTCTCGGTTTCGGGAGTGGAGGAATCGGCGCGCGCTCAATTGATATTTTCGCTTTTTGAGGAGCAGGAAAAAAACGCCCTTATCGTATGCTACAGCGACATGGAAGCGCGGGCGCTTGCGGACGATCTCGCTTTTTACACCGACAGCGTCCAGTTTTTTCCCTCAAAGGAATATATTTTTTATAACATAGAAACAAGCGGCAGAACAAGCCAGAACGAGCGCCTTGCCGCGCTTTACGGCATAGTTTCCGGCAAATGTATAACTGTCGCGAGCCTTGACGCGCTCCTGCAGTATACGATACCGAAGCCGGAGCTTGAGGAAGCGTCAATCCGCTTTGAGCTCGGCAAGCGGTTTGATATTGACAGGCTCTGCGAGGAGCTTATTGTAATGGGCTACAGCCGCGAGGAGCTTGTTGAGGGCGAGGGTCAGTTTGCGCTCCGCGGCGGCATACTCGATGTGTTTTCACCAAACTGCGGCAACCCGCTCAGAATCGAATTTTTCGACGACGAAACAGACTCGATCCGCCTTTTCGACCGTGTGTCGCAGCGTTCGCTCGATAAAACGGACAGCGCCGACATAATCCCCGTCCGCGAAGCTGTAATAACGGACGAACGGCGCGGTTCTCTTGCCGCGGAAATCAAAAGCCGCATCGAAAAAGCAAAAAAGCGCGGCGGCTGCGAATACTACATCGAAACGGCGTCGGCCGAGCTTGAAAGCCTTGAGGAAAACAGATACTTCCCGTCGCTTGACAAATACGTTTCGCTTATTTACGGCGGGAATATTCCGTCGCTGCTCGATTATTTCGGCGGCGGCTCGCTTATTTTTGTCATCGACCCGAAGCGCATATGCGACAGGGGAAAAACGTTTGAATGGGAAAAGGGCGAGATCGTTTCGGAGCTTAAGGAGAAAAACGTCATAGGCCCCGAAAAGGACAGCTTTTTTGTTTCCTACGGCGACGCGTTAAATAAAATGCTCGGAAACCGCGTCGTATCGCTCGAAACGCTCACGCATACGTCAAACGATTTTAAATACAAATCGCTTATATCGTTTACGACAAAAACGACCGTTTCGTTCCACGGGAAAATGGATTACCTGTTTGACGACGTAAAAAAGTGGCAGGAAAACGGCTATACGGTCGTCATTCTTGCGGCAACACGCGGCAGGGGCGAAAACCTTGCCGGCGTTCTGACGGAGCGCGGCATGAAGGCGCGTTTTCTCGGCGACGGGCGTGAGTTCAAAAAGGGAGAAACAGTCATAATCCGCGGCAGGATTAAAAAGGGCTTTGAATATCCCGATATAAAATTCGTGCTCGTATCCGACAATGAAATATTCGAGCAGCGCCGCAGCCGCAGAAAACGCAAGGATGACAATGCCGCGCGCATACGTTCCTATAACGACATTTCGCCGGGCGATTACGTTGTTCATTCGGCGCACGGCATAGGCGAATACAAGGGCACGCAAAAGATGAACGTCGGCGGCGTGCTTAAGGATTACTTAAAAATACAGTACCGCGGCACGGACTGCCTTTACGTCCCCGTTGACCAGATGGACCAGCTCTACAAATATATCGGCAACAGCGCCGACAAGCAGGTGAAGCTTAACCGTCTCGGCGGCAATGAATGGAACAAGACAAAGGCAAAGGTCCGCGCTTCAACGGACGAGCTCGCAAAGAAACTCATCGCTCTTTACGCGGAGCGCGAAAAGCTCAGGGGCTTTGCGTTCAGTCATGACACGCCGTGGCAGAAGGAATTTGAGGATACCTTCCCCTATCAGGAAACGGAGGATCAGCTTCGTTCCATAGAGGAGGTTAAAAGCGATATGGAAAAGCCTAAGCCCATGGACCGTCTTTTATGCGGCGACGTCGGCTTCGGGAAAACGGAAATTGCGCTGCGCGCCGCCTTTAAAGCGGTAAACGACTCGAAGCAGGTGGCATATCTGTGTCCCACGACAGTGCTTGCAATGCAGCATTACGAAACGTTTTTAAAGCGCATGGACGGCTTCCCCATAAAAATCGAAATGCTTTCGCGCTTCAGGACGGCTTCGCAGCAGCAGAAAATATTAAAGCAGCTCCGCACGGGCGAAGCCGATATTGTTATAGGGACTCACAGGCTTTTGTCAAAAGACGTAAAATTCAAGGATCTCGGCCTGCTTGTCATAGACGAGGAGCAGCGCTTCGGCGTTGCGCACAAGGAGCGGCTGAAGGAAATAAAAAAGAACGTTGACGTGCTGACAATGACGGCAACGCCCATCCCGCGCACGCTCCATATGGCAATGACAAGCGTGAGGGATATGAGCGTTTTGACGGAGCCGCCGGAAAACCGCTATCCCGTGCAGACGTATGTGCTTGAGGATAATCCGGCCGTTATACTTGACGCTGTACGAAACGAGCTTTCGCGCGGCGGACAGGTGTTTTATCTTTACAACCGCGTTCAGGGCATACACCGCAAGGCGGCATGGCTCCAGGCGCAGTTCCCCGACAAAACCGTTTCCGTCGGTCACGGCAAAATGCGCGAAGACGAGCTTGAGGAAATAATGTTCCGCATGGCGGAGGGCGACACCGATATTCTCGTCTGCACAACCATAATAGAAACAGGGCTCGATATTCCGAACGCAAACACAATCATAATAGAAAACGCCGATAAAATGGGGCTTGCCCAGCTTTATCAGCTTCGCGGGCGCGTGGGACGTTCAAACCGCGCCGCATATGCTTATCTGACATACAGGCGCGACAGCATCCTTTCCGAGGTTGCGTCAAAGCGCTTAAGGGCCGTAAAGGAATTTACGGAATTCGGCTCCGGCTTTAAAATAGCAATGCGCGACCTTGAAATACGCGGCGCCGGAAACCTTCTCGGGCCGGAGCAGCACGGGCATATGGACAGCGTCGGATACGATATGTACTGCAAGCTTTTAAGCGAAAGCATAAGCAGCGCAAAGGGCGAAAAACCCGCGGAGGAGCGAAACGTTTCTATAGACATTGAAATAAACGCATATCTTCCGGAATCGTATATCCCGAGCCCCAATCAGCGCATAGATATGTATAAAAAGATTGCGGCGATAGAAAACGAGGACGACAGGTTCCAAACGGAGGATGAGCTTATAGACCGCTACGGCGATATTCCCAGGGCGGTGCAGAATATAATCGAGGTCGCATCGCTTAAGATAAAGGCAAAGGAAGCGGGAATAACGGAAATCGTGCAGCACGGGACACAGCTTACGCTGCGCTTTGCGGACGGGTATTTGACGCCGGAAATAATAATGGCGCTCGATAAGGCGTATCCGATGTCGATAAGGGTAATGTCGCAGACCGACCCTGCCGTCAGCGTTAAGCTTAAGGCGCAGAATATTCTCGAAATTGTAAACGATTTGTTAAATATTATTACAAGCCTTGACCGTGCTGAAAAATAATAGTATACTTATTTAGTACGTGGTTTAAAATTAAATTATGATACACACCGTATGAAACTACGAAACGACAAAACAATGAAACGATGAAAGGAAGCAGGATTAAAATGAAAAAAATTACGGCAATAACGGCTGCGGCGGCGCTGTCCGCATCAGTCTTACTCTCCGGCTGCGGCGGTTCGCAGGCGGCAATGAAAATAGGCGAATACACCGTATCGCAGGGCGATGTTGAGATTGTAACGGATGCGTATTTCTCAAGCTACGGCGATTATGAAGCTTCAAAGGAGCTTGCCGTATCGAATCTCCGCGACGCGATAACGGCTTACGCCGTTGCTCAGTCACGCGGCCTGACGCTGACGGACGAGGAGCAGTCGAACGTTACGCAGGGAAAAGCGAATTTCGCAAAAACGTTCGGTTCCGCAAGCGAATACAACAAAGCGCGCAAAAAGGCGGGCGCGGACGAGGAAATAATAGAAGCGTTCATAGCCCAGCCGCTTTATGAGCAAAAGCTCAGCGAGGCTGCGCAGCTTCCTGAGCCGACCGACGATGATTTAAAAGCATATTTCAAAGAGCATTATCTGCGCGCAAAGCACATACTTTTGATGTTTGAAAACGAGAGCGACACCGGTCTGCTCGAGCGCCGTGCGCAGGACCTGCTTAAGAGGGCGCAGAACGGAGAAAACTTTGACGAGCTTGTTACAACGTTCTCGGAGGATCCGGGAAGCTCGTCGGCGCCCGACGGCTATATCTTCACGGACGGCGAGATGGTTCAGGAATTTGAAGACGCCGTAAAATCGATACAGCCCGGCGAGTTTACAATGTGCGAAAGCTCCTACGGCTATCACGTTATACAGAGACTGCCGCTTGACGAAAGCGACGAAAAATTCAATGAATTTTTTGAAACGTACAAATCGTCCGTATCATCCGCGAAGGAGCGCGATGACCTCACCGCAGCCATTCAGTCAATGGCCGAAGAAGACGGTATAACGGTTGAAGTGCTCGATGATGTGATAAACGCAATTCCTTCACCGACGCCTCAGGCAACGGAGGAGCCGGAGACTGCCGACGGCAGCGCCGAGACAACGGAAACGGCTGAATAATAAAATACACCGCCTCGGAGCTTCGCTCCTTCGGCGGTGTATTTTGTTTTGTTTTTCTTTTTTACGCGGGGGCTCTGCCCCCGCACCCCCGGCGTGCGTGATATTCCGCAGCGGCCGCCGGGTTAAATTTCCGGCGGCGCGGACAGCATATACAGGCGGCGGTACGGCACCGTTGCGGCGTTATCGCCGCACGGCGCAAGCTTTATTTCAATAATGCTGTGACCCGTTGACCTGTCTGTTTCTGTAACAGCCTCAACAATTTCACGAGGTATCTCAAAAGCCTTATCGGCAAACACGCCTTCGCCGTCCCCGATTTCGACCTCTGCGATTTCCGTATCGGCGGCAAATATTTTAAATCTTACATTAAACGTCTTTTGCCCGCCGCCATCGCTTACCGAAACAGCGGAATCCGTGTCAAAATACCTGATCATAAGATAATTTTCCGCCGCCGACTTATCTATAAGCATATCATACTTAAAAAATCCCCCGATGCCGTATGCAAAACGGTACTGGCCGTGTTCGTCGCTCCCCTGCACGGAGCTGCGCCTGTATTCCGTTTCCGCTCCCGTGCTCTGCATCATGCCGTGACCGAGCTCCGACTGCTGTCCGTCGGGATCAACAACGTCAGTAATGATTTCGCTTAACCTCACATCACGGCCGTCCGTGACGGCGTCTGTATCAAAATAAATATTATGGTATCCGTGCGGTATATCGGAAAACGGAACGAGCGTCACGTCTTCCCCTAACGTATTTTTATCTGCGGGCAGCGTAAACAGCAGCGCCTTTTCATCCTTCATTACCGGATACGACGCCGGATCGCCGGCCGTTTCATTGCCTTTGCCGTCCGATGTTTTAAGCGACGGATACGCCGTTTGGCGGCACAATGTGTTCCGTTCCTCCCAGATATACTCAAGCTCCCCTTTTACCTCGCCGCCGAGCCTTGCGGCAAGAACGAGCGGGCCGTATTCGTATGCGATTTTTTTATTGTCACGCGATTTGTAAACGCTTACGGCCATCGGGATAACAAGCTCTATAACATCGCCGGCTTTTATGCCGCGGAGCGCAACATATTCCCCGCCGTCCGATACGGCCCTCCGCTCCCCGTTTACCGATGCTGTCATTTTCCTGCCGCTGTTCCGTACCCATGAAGGCACGCGGAGTCTGAGATTTACCGTATTGCTTCCGCCCGAAACGGTTATTTTCACGCTTTCCCCGTACGGATATTCCGTTTCGGTGTCAAATACCAGCGCCTTTTCCTTCCATGTATACCGGCACGGCAGATAAAGATTTACATACAAATCATTGTTATCCGTAAAATATACCGTCCGCGTATACCTTGACGGATTTTCCATGCCCGTTCCCGTACAGCACCACCATGAATTATACTTCTGCTCGTATATCCTGTGCGTACCCTGCTCCATCGAAACAAAATACATCTTCGCTCCCGTCTGCGGCTCCTGCTGGCCGAGAATATGGTTATAGAGCGCGCGCTCGTACCAATCCATATATACGGGCTTTTGCTTCCATAAAAACAGATGCTCCGTAAGACACATCATATTATACGTATTGCAGCTTTCGCACGTTTTAGCGCCCAATTCCTCGGTGCCGTCCGGCTGGAAATGCTCGTTCAGCGAATTTCCGCCTATTGCGTAGCAGCGCTCAAGGTTTACGTTATTCCAAAAATTTTCGCACGCCGCCGCGTATTCCCTGTATTTTCCGCCATCGCATTCATAAAGCAGCGCCGCACCGATAAATTTCGGTATCTGCGTATTTGCATGCTTTCCGGCAAGCGAGCTTACGTTCCCGGCCGCAACGGGGTCAATAACGGCATCGTGCGTAAAGCGCCGCGCCGCCCTCTCGTATTTTTCCTCGCCGGTTATTTCATACATCCTTGCAAATACCTCGTTCATTCCGCCGTATTCGGTATCGAGCACTTTCCTCATCTGCATGTCCGTAAGTTTTTCCGTACCGCCGGCGGCCCAGTCTGCAAGCTTTTTAAGCACCTTGTACGCTTTAAGCGCAAGCTCCCGCCCGGCGCAGTCATAAACGTCAAGCAGCCCGCGGAATAGCTTGTGTATATTATACCACGGGACCCAATAGCCGCCGAGCCAGTCGTCATCTCCGTCAAAGCATTTTAAAAACGGCGTTTCATCGCAGCCGCCTATATATTCCTTATGAACAACAGACGTGCACCCTTCCGGGATTTCGGTGCTTTGCAGCTCGTCAAGCTTGTTTATAACGTATTCGATCTTACCGTATATATCGCGCGGCTGTATCACCCTGCCGCCCTTTTCCGCGCCGGCGGCCGCCGCATCAAAGCCGCCGAGCGATTCGGCCGTAAGGAAAATATCGCTCTCGTTTTTAAACGCGCAGTAAAACGATGCGGCGGCGGAAAGCCAGTGCCCCAGAGAATGGCCGGCAAGCGTATACTGCGCCGGGCTGTTAGGCTTCCATGCGCCCTCAGCCTCCCAGCCGCCGTACCGGCTGACCTTATCACCCGCCTTTTTTGCTCCGAAAATAACGGCGTCGTCGTTTTCGCCGTATGTAAGCGTAAGACCGCGCACCTCAAACAGCGGCGCCGCAAGACGCGGCAGATCTATACCCATGATATAGCCGAGACCCACGCGCGCGCTTTTTTCCATGCGGCTGTTTTTTTTAAGAGAAATATCGGCGGGATCGGCAAACGATAATACATTTTCCGTTCCGCGCCTGCATGACGCGGTGATCTTCCCCCCGCGAAGCTGCTTATTCATATGCGTTCCTCCCGCGTATTTTTGCTTTTTTTAAATATGACAAAAAAAATACCCCCTGACGGGGGCGCGGGAGCTGTGCTCCCGCAAAAAGCCTGGTAGCGGTAACTGGATTTGAACCGGTGACACTGCGGGTATGAACCGCATGCTCTAGCCAACTGAGCTATACCGCCGTAGCAACAGATAAGATTATACATGATTCAAAACGGTTTGTCAAGTGTTTTTTTAAATTTTTTCCGACTTTTTTAATTTTTTTTGACTTTTACGCCGCCCGCCGCCGTTCTTGTAACACAATTGTAATGCTCCGTATGCAAAAATTGTGGTATAATATACTGCAAACGATAATACCGTGGCGGCATAAGCTTTGAGCGCATATTATAGAGCAGGCTTAAAAGCAGCTGCCGCCGCTTTATATAAGCCAAAATAAAAACATACGGAATCGAAGTGATTTTTATGGATACCTCAAAGATTGCAAACCGCGTTTCGGTTGTTACGATAATCGCAAACCTTTTGCTTTGCCTGTTCAAGCTCGTCACGGGCCTGATAGCGCGGTCCTCGGCAATGATTTCGGACGCGGTCCATTCCGCGTCCGACGTTATAAGCGCATTCGCCGTCATTGCCGGCATAAACATATCGGCAAAGGCCGAGGATAAGGGCCATCAATACGGGCACGAAAAAATAGAGGCGGTGTTTGCCCTTATCCTTTCCGCAATACTTTTTGCCACCGGCGCCGGCATAGGCTGGGGCGGCGTATCAAAAATCATATCGGGCAGCTACAGCACCATTGAAATACCGGGCCGCCTTGCGCTTGCCGCCGCCGTAATATCCGTTGCGGCAAAAGAGGTTATGTACCGGTACACAATCGTCAATGCAAGAAAAATACGTTCCACGGCCCTCGAGGCGGCCGCATGGGATCACAGGAGCGATGCGCTCGCGTCGGTCGGTTCGTTTGCCGGCATACTCGGCGCGCGGCTCGGCTACCCGGTATGCGACCCAATCGCATCGGCAGTCATATGCTTGTTTATATTAAAGGCCGCCGCCGATATTTTCAAAAACGCCGTAAACCAGCTTATAGACGCGGCGTGCGATGCGGAAACCGAAAAAAATATGATAAAGGCCGTATGCGGCGTTGACGGCGTTTTGAGCGTTGACGACCTCAAAACGCGCCTTTTCGGCTCCAAGATCTATGTTGATATAGAAATAGGCGCCGACGGCTCGCAAACGCTTTATGAGGCGCACGATATAGCAAAAAACGTGCACGATACGATAGAGCATCGTTTCCCCGACGTCAAGCACTGCATGGTGCACGTAAATCCCGTGGAAACAGACGTTGACAACGGTTAATAATATATGAAACCATTCGGTTACAGTACAGAAATATACTTGTAATATTTTTCGCTATTGCCAAAGACCTATTTTTATGATAATATATATATTGTCCGATAGTTTTACACGGATATACACATTGCGCACGCCAAAAAACAACCGGGGCGGCGCATACGGCAAAAAATCCGGCGCGGACCTCCCGCACACGGCGTATGGGAACGCCGTCCGCGCACACAAAAAACTGCACATAAAAAACTTAAGTGAGGTTTCGTAAATGTATTGCAAAAAATGCGGCAGAAAGCTCAAGGACGGTATGCGCTTCTGCGACCGCTGCGGATATTCGGTGCGCCAAAGCGAACAAAACGACAGCGAGGTACGCCGCCGCGAAGCCGAGGGGCTGAAAAACGAACGTCTTAACCGCAAAGAAAAGCTGCGCGAAAAGGAACAGAAAAAAAATTCGAGAAACGGTTCCGGCATAAACAAAAGGACTGCCGCGCTTGCCGTTGTATTTATAGTGCTTTTCTGCATACTCGTTATTGCGGTTATAGCTTACAACATAACAATAAAAAATTCCGAAAACGCGCCGTGGCGCACAACAGACGGCTCTGTTGAGATGAACGCCACAGCCATACCGGCGTCGTCACCCGTTCCGACAAACGAAGCGGGCGAGGAGGTTACGCCCATGCCCACCTCAACGGCATATGCCATAAACTCGGATATAAATGCCGACGGCTACCGTGAATTTACCTGCACCGGCGGCGCCGTGTTTGCATATCCTCCGACGTTCACGCAGGAGAACGCCGGCGCAAACGAACGGCTGCGCGTATACGACAGCAGCGGCGGCGCATCGATAACGCTCTCGGAAAACGGCCCCGTAAGCGGCGCCGCGCGCGACCTTATGAGCGAATACGCCCGCTCGCAGGAGGGCAGCGTAAGCTATTCGCGCGCCGGCGATAACTGGTATATCGTTGAAACGTCAAACGGCGACCTTGTTAACCACAGAAAATGTATAATAGTAAACAATATCGCGATTGCGTATGATTTTTCCTACAGCGCTTCATCCTCTGCCGCGGAGCTTTACTCCGGACAGATAGAATATATGGACGAGCATTTCGCTCCGTAACGCGCGTCAGTCAACGAGCCACAAAAATACTCCGGCCATGACTGCAGCGGCAAGAGCAATCAACACGGGAACCGTGATATGCGGTTTCCTCTTCATCCTTCTTTTTGCGGCGGGCTTTGCCCGCCGTTTTTTTACGGGCGCTTCCTTTACGGCGGCCGAAACGGCCGTGCCGCGCACGGGAGTGTTTTTTGAAATGTAATCGGCCACTATCTTCTCCGCATCGTCTATTATCTTCCCTTCAAGCTTCCTGTCGTATTCTCTCAGAACGATTATCGCTTCGCTTATATACGGCGATGAAAAATTATTTAATATCACTACCTTTTTTGTAATATCCTTCATATTGCTCAGTCTCCTTCCTGCGCTTTGCGGGCTTTTTTTGTAATTTTTCGCCCGCTATATATTACATTCTTGCCTTTTGACAGCTTTTTATACTGCATAAACGATAAAAATTGGATACGGAAGAAAATATTTCGGAGTAATATTACACAAAAATCGCGTTTTTGAAACGCTTTCGTAATAAAATTGTAATATAAGTGTTGACAAAATGTAATTTGTATAGTATACTATGCGGGAAGTGTTCAAAAGCAAAGCATAAATAAACGCAGGAATATTTGAAAGGACTGATTTATTTAATGGACGAGCAGAGAATGAATTTTATAAATGATATACGCGAGCGCAGAGCGCGCAACAGACGCAGGCGCATGCGCCGCAGAGCTGCCATGCTTACGGCGCTCATGCTTGCGGCAACGGCTTCATGCGGATTTGTTTACACGGCAAGCGCGAACGAAATAACGCTTACGGAGATAAACGAATTTACCGGGCAGAGCAGCACAACCGTTATAAAAACGCACGCAAGCAGCGTTGAGGAGATACTCGACGAGCACGGAATGAGCGTAAGCGAAGCCGATAAGATAAGCGTGAGCAGCTCGGAGCCCGCCGCAACGGAGGAGCCGGCGCAGGAAAACACCGACAGCGGCCGGGCAGGCGACATAACGGGCGACGCCAATATCGTGGTTATGCGCGGCAAGCAGGTAACGGTAAAAACGAAGGACGGCGAGCAGGTTGTGAACGTCACAAAGGCCGACGCAAAGGCGGCGCTCGAGGAAGCGGGCATAACGGTCGGAGAAAACGACGAGGTCAAGGCCGACGGGGACGTTATAGAGCTTGTTTCTGTAACGGAAAAAGAAGAGGTTACAACAGAGCCCGTTCCGTTTGAAACGGAATACGTTGAGGACGATACTCTTACGGCGGGCGAAACAAAGGTAAGCACCGAAGGCCAGGAGGGCGAAAAAACGATAATACATAAAATCACCTTCAAGGACGGCGCAGAGGTAAACCGCGAGCTTGTTTCGGAGGACATAACGAAGGAGCCCGTAAATAAAGTTGTGCTTAAGGGCACAAAGCCCGCCGCAACACCCGGCCCGACGGTTTCGCAGGCGTCGGCAGTAACGGGCGGCAGCGACACGGGCAATACGATAGACGGCCACAGCTATTCAAGGAAGATAACGATGCGCGCAACGGCGTATTCGACACACCCGTCGGAAAACGGCGGCTACACCGTATCGGCAATGGGCAACCCTCTCGGTCACGGCATTGTCGCGGTTGACCCGAGCGTTATCCCCCTCGGTTCAAAGGTATACGTTGCGGCGGCCGACGGCTCATGGGTATACGGCGTTGCAAGCGCAGAGGACACAGGCGGCGCAATAAAGGGCAACAAAATAGACCTTTGCTATGAAGGAAGCGTAAGCGAGGTAAATACCTTCGGCGTGCGCGACTGTGTAGTTTATATTCTTGACTGATATTTACGGCGGCTGCTCGATTTCATCGCAGATCGGGCAGCCCTGTACGATTCTTAAAGCATCATCACCGCCGAAAAATTATATTCATACATTTATACCTTTATACATTTATACTTTTATACCTTTAAATCTTACATTTTCACCTTATTTTTAGCTTGTAATAACCGCGGGCGTATGGTATTATTTATATATTCACTATTTACGAAAAGGAGAGAGAACAACGTGAAACTTCATTATTTGGACGGCCGCGCAAAGGGCGGGTGCGTAACCTTCGGCGTACCGTGGAAAAAGGGTGAAACAAAGCCAGGCGATAAATTCACCGCAGCCTGCGGCGGCGGCAGCGAAAGCTTCGTTCAGACGCGCGTTACCGCGTACTGGCCGGACGGCAGCGCAAAATGGACGGCGCACACCGCCGTTATAAATTCGGACACGGCGGAGCTTGTAAAAAAAGAAACATCGTACCGCGGCGGCAACATAACGGGCGAAAGCGATAAAATGATAAGCGTAAACAACGGCATTTTTGACGCGGTGTTCCCGAAATCGGGAAATATCATAATGGAAACGCCCTACGGCGTTACGCGCCTTAAAACAATACGCGAGCGCGTATCGTTCGGCGATGATACTGAGCGCCGCGAGGATGTGACGTTTTACGGCGAACCCGACACGGTTGAGATAGAGGACAACGGCCCGCTTAAAACAGTCGTTAAGGTGACGGGCTGCCATTGGCATAACGGCGAGAGCTTTCTGCGCTTTGCCGTGCGGTTTATGATATTTAACAACAGCCGCGAAATAAAAATACAGCATACGTTCCTTTACGACGCAAATCAGGAAACAGACTTCATAAAGGGCGTCGGAATCGAAACAACGCGCCGCGTATCGGGGAAGCTTTATAACCGCCGCGTAAAAATTGCCGGCGACTGCGGCGTATTTCATGAAACGATGCAGCTTTTAAACGTTTGGCGTCCCAAAATAGGAACGGATTATTACAAAGCCCAGCTTGCGGGCGAAATGCTCAGCCTTGACGAGGGCGACGAAAAAATAAAAGCAGCGCTCGATGATATAGCAACCTGGGATTCATATAAGCTTGTTCAGTCATCGCCCGACAGCTTCGAGGTAAAAAAACGCACCGAAAGCAGCGGCTGCGCCTGGATAAAAGCAAATTACGGCTGCCGTTCAAAGGGCGTTATGTATATGGCAGACGAAAACGGCGGTATCGCCGTCGGCCTGCGCGATTTCTGGCAGAAATACCCCTCGGCGCTCGCCGTAAGCGGTCTTTCGGGCGACAGCGCCTCAATAACGGCATGGATAGCCGCACCCGACTGCGAAGCGTTCGACATGCGCCATTACGACACAAAGGCTCATTCGCAGGCGTATTACGAGGGCTTTGACGAAATAGGCTGCCTGGCATACGGCATCGCCAACACAAACGAGCTTTCCATGCTCTTTTCCGACAGCGTGCTTTCGGACGAGGAAATAATGTCTTTCGGCGAACGCGTTCAAAAGCCGCCCGTTATGCTCTGTGACGTTGAATATTACCACGGCGTTAAGGCGCTCGGCGAATGGAGCATGATCTCACGCGATACGCCGCTTAAAAAATGGCTTGAGGACGAGCTTGACAAGGCGTTTGATTTTTACAAAAACGAGGTTGAGCAGCGCCACTGGTACGGGCTTTTCGATTACGGCGACGTTATGCACACATACGACGCGTTCCGCCACTGCTGGAAATACGACATGGGCGGCTACGCATGGCAGAACACGGAGCTTGTGCCGACGCTGTGGCTGTGGTACGCGTTTATGCGCAGCGGCAGAGAAGATATTTTCACGATGGCAGAGGCAATGAGCCGTCATGCGTCCGAGGTTGACATTTATCATTTCGGCAGCATCAAGGGCTTCGGAAGCCGCCATAACGTCGTACATTGGGGCGATTCGTGCAAGGAGCCGCGAATTGCAATGGCCGGGCATCACCGCGCTCTCTATTACTTAAACGGCGGCGATTACCGCATGGGCGACGTTTTTGACGACGTTAAGGACGCCGACTTCGCATCGCTCAATATGGACCCGCTGAGATTTTTCTATGACAGGGACAAGATGAAGCTTCCCACTCACGCGCGCACCGGTCCCGACTGGACAACGTACTGTTCAAACTGGTTTACGGCGTGGGAAAGGACAAACGATACGCATTACAAAGACAAGATAATAACGGGGCTTAAGGATATGTCAAAGGCTCCGCTGCGCATGATTTCCGGTTCGGATTTCGAATACGATCCCGAAACGGGGCATCTCGGCTATATAGGCGAAAGCGCCGCCGGCGGTTCGCATCTGGCTGTCTGCATGGGCGGCCCGCAGACCTATGCCGAGCTTGAGCCGTGCCTTGATTATCCGGAATTTAAAGATATGCTTATCCAGTACGGCAAATTCTATTATCTGCCCGTTGAGGAAAAGCGCAAGGCATCAAACAATCTCATCACGGGCAACGGCTTCGTGTATCCGTACATGGCCGCCGGGCTTGCAGGCTACGCCGCCCGCGAATCGAAAGACGAGAAGCTTGCGTATCAGGTATGGCAGGTGCTTATACATTCACTTGCCGGAAAGGATAAGACCGACGCGTTTGACAAGGACGTTATAAAGGATTACTTCAACAGGAAAGAGCTTGACGAAATGTTCTGGATTTCCACAAACTTCACGGCACAGTGGTGTCTTGAAACAATAGTCGCTCTTGAATTTACAAAGGATTATATGAAAGACAGTATAGATGATTATACCTGGGAAGACTGGGTGAAATGATTTTTGGGGCTGCCGCTTTTATCACAGACCGATAAAAACGGCAGCCCCGTGTGATTCCCGTTCCGGCCGCCCGTTTCCGATTTTCAAAAAGGCTTCGGCGGCTTTTTACCGAAATACTGATATATATTGCATTTTATCATACCGTTATATATTTTTCTGCGCTTGTCTGCGCGTCTGCCGAAGAGCTTTTCAAAATCCTCGTTCGACGTTAAAATATAGAAGCTCCAGCCGTCAAAGCGCGAAAAGCTTTTGCCGACAGCCCTGTAGAGCTCCTCACATTCGCGTTTTTCGCCCATACGCTCGCCGTAAGGCGGGTTGCACATTATCGTTCCGTAAGGCTTGCCGATAAACGCTTCGGCCGCATTTTTAACCTCCGCTTTTATAAAACCGTCCACGCCGGCTTTTTTTGCGTTTTCAAGCGTCAGCTCAACACATTCGCGGTCAATATCGGACGCGTATATTTCAAGCGGCACGTTTTTTTCAAGCGAGCGCGCTTCCTCCTCGGCGCGGCGGCGCGATTCACCGTCAAGCTGCGCAAACGAATCGGCGGCAAACGCGCGTCCGAGCCCCGGGGCTTTGTTTCTCTTAAACATCGCCGCCTCTATCGGTATCGTTCCCGAACCGCAGAAGGGGTCAAGCAGCGGATATTCGTATTTCCAGTAGCTCAGCATCACCATCGCCGCCGCTATCGTTTCCCGCAGCGGCGCGGCGTTTGAATACTGCCTGTAGCCGCGCTTATGGAGCGGTTCGCCGGAGGTGTCTATCATAAGCGTTACCCTGTTCTTTAATATCGTAAAGCGTATTGCGTATTCCGCGCCGTCCTCGGGAAGCCATTCGATGCCGTACTTTTCGCCGAGCCTTGCGGCAACCGCCTTTTTTATTATTGCCTGGCAGTCGCGCACGCTTGCAAGCTGCGATTTAACGGAATGTCCCTTTACGGGGAAGGCGCAGTCCGGCGGCAAAAAGCGCTCCCATTCGGCCGCTTTTGTTTTTTCAAAAAGCTCCTCGAACGTTTCCGCTTCAAATTCAGCCGTTTTTATCATTACGCGTTCGCCGGTCCTGAGCATTATATTTGTTCTGTAAACGTCCTGCCAGCCGCCCGTGAACGTCACCCTGCCGTCCTCGGCTCTGACGTTTTCAAGTCCCATGCGCTTAAGTTCTTTCGACGCAAAAGCTTCAAGGCCGAAAAGCACCGGCACCGACATATTGAATTTTTCGGAATTGTCCATAAACTGTACCTCGTAATATTATGTGGGGGCTTTGCCCCCACACCCCCGCAGAGGGCTGTAATGCGACGCATATCACCCCTTCCTCGGAAAGGATGTTACGCTGCACATACATTCCTCGGAAGGGGAAATATGCGCCGCTCGAAATGCGCGCGTTATCTTCTTCTGCGTTTTTTCTTCTTTTTCTTTTCCTTCCGCATTTCGGGCGGACGCGTATCGCGGACAAGCTTCGGCCCGTCCATATTTTTGTATATCCTTATATTCTCCGCCGTCCTGTCCTCCGTGAGCACAAAATCTATTTGCCTTGAATACACATCGGCGCGCATAAGCACAACGTCAACCTCGTCGCCCACGCGGTACGTAACGCCCGTGCGCTCGCCCGTAAACACATCGTTTTCCGCGTCGTAGTCAAAATAATCGGCGCTCATATACTCCGCCCTTATAAAACCGCGGACGGTGTTTTCAAGCTCCACAAACATACCGTAGCGCGTTATATGCTCTATGACCGCTTTAAATTCACGTCCCATAAAACGGCGCATATATGCCGTTTTCAAAAGCTCGTCAACATCACGCTCCGCCGTTTCCGCCGCCGTTTCGGCCGCCGTCGCGTGCCTTGATACAGAATTTGCCATACTGCGGAAGCCTTTTTGCTTCGCCGCCTTCGGGCTGCCTTCGGCATACGCCTTCAGCACTCTGTGTATGAATAAATCGGGGTAACGGCGTATCGGAGACGTAAAATGACAGTAATATTTTGCGCTCAGCCCGAAATGCCCGAGGTTTTCCGGCTTATATTCCGCTTTCATAAGCGATCTCAGCGTTGTTGACGCTATTATTTTTTCCTCCGGAGTCCCCTTTGCGTTTTCCATTATCGACTGAAGCTGCTTAGGCTTCACCGGCCCGCCGTCAAGCCGGAGACCGAAATGGGCAATAAAGCTCTTATATTCGTTTAATTTATCCTCGGACGGCGGCTCATGCGTCCTGTACACAAACGGCAGATTTTCGGAGCACGCATATTCGGCTATTATTTCATTGGCCGTAAGCATAAATTCCTCTATTATTTTATTCGATATTCCGCGCTCCGCCGCCGTAAGCTCAACAGGCTCGGAATTTTCGTCAACCGTAATTTTCGTTTCGGGGAAATCAAAATCCATCGCGCCGCGGCCGCTGCGCATACGCCCCAGTATTTCCGCAAGCCCGCGCATCTTTTCGAGAGCCGGCACAAGATATTCGTAGCTTTGCGCAAGCTCTTCGCCGCCCTCAAGTATCGCCGACGCAATGCTGTACGTCATGCGCGCCTTGGAGCGTATAACGGAACGCTCCAGCCGGTGCGATACCGTTTTTCCGTCTTTATCTATCTCCGCTATAACCGACAGCGTCAGCCTGTCCTCGCCGGGCTTTAACGAGCATATGCCGTTTGAAAGGCGCTCCGGCAGCATCGGCACGACCCTGTCCGGCAGATAAACACTCGTTGAACGCAGCATTGCTTCGCGGTCAAGCGCACTGCCCTCCTTAACGTAGTGCGATACGTCGGCTATATGGACTCCGAGTATATAATTGCCGTTTTCCGCTGTGCCTACCGATACGGCGTCGTCAAAATCCTTTGCGTCGTCGCCGTCTATCGTAAAGATAAGCTCATCCCTTAAATCGAGCCTGTCTTTTATTTCCTCCTCCGATACGGTCTCCGGCACGGCCTCCGCTTCTTCCGTTGCTTCCTCGGGGAAATTCTGGCGTATGCCGTTTTCTATAACGATGCCCTCTATCTGGCCTTTTATATATTCGGCAGGACCCAGCGACATTATAACGCGGCCGTAAATATGGTCCTCGCCGTATTTTGTTATCTCAACGGCCGCCCTGTCGCCTATTTCGGCGTCCATCATATCATGCGGGCCCACGTATATATGCCTGAATATCCGCCTGTCATCGGGGCGCAGGCGGTAATAGCTTGCGTTGTCGCTCACAAACTCGCCTATTACAACATCATGGGCGCGGTGAAGCACGGATAATATCCATCCCTCCCTGCGCGTGTAGCCGGGCGCCTGCTCCCCTGCCTTTACAAGCACCGTGTCGCCGTCTATGGCGCCGTTCATGGAACGGACCTTAACATATATCTCCCCTCCGCCGTCAACAAGCACAACGCCGTAGCCGCCGCGCGGCTTGCATGAAAGCTTTCCTTTTATTATGTTCCTGCCCGCCTTGCACGGCATATATCTGCTGTGCTGCGTAAGGAACACATGGCCTTCCTCAAGCAGCTCCTTCAATACCGCCGAAAATTTCTCCCTGTCCTCCGCCGGCACGTCAAGCACCGCGGCAAGCTCATCCTCCCTGAGCGGGATATATTCCTTTGAGGCAATATATGCACGCACTCTTTCCTTTCTGTCCATTTATACGGTATCTCTCCTTAATTTTTTCTTTATAATAATTATATCTGTATTCATAATAATGCACATTCTTATTGATTATATCACAAAAAGAGCATAAATACAATATATTTTCTACATATTTATTAACCGTTTTTTTAATGCCTGTATTTTTATCGTTTTATTACCCATATTTAAATCTTGTTACAACAGCAAAAAAAGTATTGACTTAATCAAGCTAAAGTTGTATAATAGCTATTGTATGATTTTAAAAAGGCCGTTTTCGGTCTTAAAACAACAGAAAGGACTGATTTTCCGACATGAAAAAAAAGAGTATCGTTACTCTTTTCATCGTTCTTGTCGCTGCGGTGCTGCTAAACGTTGTTGCGTTCCGCGGCTTTAACATCGCCGGTTTCACATACGGCGGCGTGTTTGACGAAGAAAAGGGTATAAGAAAGGGCATTGACCTTGCCGGAGGTTCGGTTATAACCTTCCAGGCCGACGCCGAAAATCCCACAGAGGATGAGATGAACGTTGTTGAATCGATATTCAATCAGCGTATGACAAACGCGGGCTACACCGAAGCGCGCATTTCAAAGACGGACGACGGTAAAATTACCGTTGAGATCCCGTCCGTAACGGACACGGACGAAGCCGCAAGCCTTCTCGGCGAAGTTGCAAAGCTTACGTTCAGAGACGCACAGGGCAACGTTGTGCTTGACGGCGCAACGGACATTGTTGACGCAACCTACCAGTACGGCAGAACATCCGAGACCTCGGCCGCGCAGTCGTATGTGCAGGTACAGTTCTCACCGGACGCAAGGGAAAAGTTTGCCGAGGCAACAAAAGCAGCAGCCGCGGCAACGGACGGGACAAACTATATTTCCATTTACATGGACGACGACGTTATATCGAGCCCCATGGTAAGCGAGGAAATAAACTCGGAAACGTGCGTTATAACGGGCGACTTTACACCGGAAGAGGCACAGGACCTTGCAAACAAAATCAAATCCGGCGCGCTTCCGTTTAACTTAAACGTAATATCGCAGGAAACGGTCGGTGCGGAGCTCGGAACAAACGCTCTCCCCACGAGCCTTCTTGCTGCCGGCATAGGCGTTATACTCGTTATGCTGTTTATGATGATAATGTACAGAGTCCCCGGCGTTATGGCAAGCCTTTCGCTTCTCATATACGTAGGCCTCATAGCGCTTATAATGGGTATATTCAGAATAAACCTCTCGCTTTCGGGTATAGCCGGTATCGTGCTTTCAATCGGTATGGCGGTCGATGCCGACTGTATTATATTTGAAAGAATCAAAGAGGAAATGCGTTTGGGCAAGACCATAAAAGCATCGGTTGACGCCGGCTTTACAAAAGCCTTCTCGGCAATACTCGACTCAAACGTTACAACGATAATCTCGTGCGTTGTACTCTACATATCGGGCATAGGCGCCGTTACGGGATTTGCCACAACGCTCGGCATAGGCGTTATACTCAGTATGTTTACGGCTATCGTTATTACAAAGTTCTTAATGAAGCAGCTTGTTAATATCGGTATCAGAAACAGAAAGCTGTTCTGCAGCGAAAAGAAAAAGGGAGGTACGGTGAACGCATGAAACAGTTTGTAGAAAACAGAATCAAATTTCTTCTGCTTCCTTTGGTTATAATCGCCGTCGGGGTCGTTATGTACTTCGTACACGGCGGATTCAACTTTGACATAGAATTTATGGGCGGTATCCGCATGGAAGTGGATATGGGCAAGGATATATCAAACGACGAAATATCCGACGCCGTAAGCGGCGTGCTTTCCGAAAACGGCATTGAAGGCAAAGTCACCGTTCAGAAATCCGGCGAAAGCGGAAATCACGTTGTTATAAAAACTCCTCCCGTTGAAGAGGAAATGAAAACAACGATATTTAACGAATTAAAAGAAAAGTACAGCCTTTCCGATGAAGCAATGCTTTCCGTATCGTCCGCATCGGCTTCGTTCGGTCTTGAGGTACAGCAAAAGGCGCTTTTGTATACGCTGCTTGCAATACTCTGTATACTCGTTTACATAGCGATACGCTTTGAATGGCGCAGCGCCGTTATGGCCGTTATGGCCCTTGCGCTGAACGTGCTTGTTATGGCTGCCGTATACACCATAACAAACATTCCGCTCAACACGACGTTTATCGCCGCAATGCTCACCGTTGTCGGCTACTCGATAAACAACACAATCGTAATATTCGACAGAATACGCGAAAACATGAAGTTCCGTAAAAAGAACGTTACGGTAACAGACCTTGTAAACAGAAGTATTCTCGAAACAATGGGCAGAACGATAAACTCAACTATAACGACGCTTATCACCATTGTGCTTATCTATATCCTCGGCGTAAGCTCCATAAAGGAATTTGCGCTGCCGCTTATAATAGGTATCGCGATAGGCGCGTACACGTCGATATTTATCGCTTCAACCTTCTGGGCTGTCTGGAGAGAGTCTGCAATAAAGGCAAAGGCTCAGGCGGCTCTTGAGAGAAAGAACAGCAAAAAGAAATAAGCAGTATATTTTCGGGCCGCCGCTTTCAGCATAAGTTGCTGAAGGCTGCGGCCTGTATATTTTCCTGTATATTTAAGATTTATTTTTTGATTGCCATGAAAACAAAAACTCTGACCCGCTGCGCGCTCCTCAGCGCCTGCGCGCTTATAATATTCATATTCGAAGCACAGCTCCCTCCCCTCGTGCCCGTTCCCGGCATAAAGCCGGGGCTTGCGAATATAATGACGCTGCTTGCGTTTTTTACGGTCGGAAGGCGCGGCGCGTTTTCCGTGCTTATTGTGCGAATAATACTCGGCTCCGTATTTACGGGCAATGCGATGAGCGCGCTTTTCAGCCTTGCCGGCGGCATACTTGCTTATTTTGCGATGCTTTTAATGCTTCGCTTCTTTAAAAGCCCCGTCCCGGCAAGCGTTGCCGGCGCCTGCGCGCACAATGCCGGTCAGATTGCCGCCGCCGTGCTGATAACAAAAACGCCGCAGGTTGTATATTATCTTCCCGTGCTGCTTGCTTCGGCCGTTGTTACGGGGCTGTTCACTGGCTTTGTATGCAGGGGCATTTTAAAAATCATCTCAACGCGCGAAAGCGGAAGGGAGCGTGACCGATGAAACGTTTTTTTAAAATTTCCGCGCTTGCCGCCGCGCTTTCGCTTCTGCTTTCCGCCTGCGGCGAGCGCCGTTATCAAAAGGAAATATTTGCGATGGATACCGTTATGGATTTGACAGTATACGCAAAAAGCGAGGACGTTATAAACGGCGCGGCGCAGCTTATATTCGAGCTTGATTCGGAGCTTGACAATAACGATGCCGGGAGCGCTCTGTCACGGCTCAATGCGTCGGGCGGCGGCGAAATGACGCGGAGCATATGCGATATTGTAAATACCGCCGCCGATATTTACTCAAAAACTGACGGCAGCTTTGATATAACCGTCGCGCCCGTTATGCGCGCATGGGGCTTTTACGAAAAAGATTTCCGCGTCCCGGCGGATTCGGAGCTCTCGGCGGCGCTTTCGAAAACGGGCTTCGATAAGCTTAAAATAAACGGTCGGAATATCGAGCTTTGCGGCACGGAGCTTGACTTGGGCGGTATCGCAAAGGGCTATGCGGCCGATAAAACGATAGAATACTTTAAAGAAAACAACGTCGGCTCGGCGCTTATTTCCCTCGGCGGGAACGTGTATGCGCTCGGCAAAAACCCGAACGGCAGACCGTGGACCGTTGCCGTCGCCGACCCGAACGATCCGGAAAACATTCTGGGCGAGCTTGAAGCCGCCGATATATCCGTTGTCACGTCGGGGATATACATGCGGAATTTTGAGCTTGACGGTAAATTTTATCACCATATAACAGACCCCGAAACGGGAAAAAATCCCGAAAACAATCTTGCGTCCGTAACGGTTGCCGGGCCGTGCTCGGCCGTATGCGACGCGCTTTCCACCGCCTTTTTTGTGATGGGCGAAGAAAAGGCATCGGAATATCTTAAAAAATACGGCGGCGTTGAAGCGCTTTTTGTGTATAAGGACGGCAGCATTTCCGCGTCCGGCGGGCTTGCCGACACGTTCAAAACGGAGCACACGATAAAAATTATACATTAAGCTGCATATACTTACCGTCATTTTTGCCGAATTTTTTATTTTGCTATTGTATTTAAAGCGGTTTTCTGTTAAAATACTGTTACGACCAAAAGAGAGAAAGGAATGACAAAACATGAAAATAGGAATTTTGGGCTACGGCAATCTCGGACGCGGAATCGAAAGCGCGGTACGCCAAAACGACGATATTGAGCTGACGGCCGTATTTACGCGCCGCGATCCCTCGAGCGTTAAAACGGCAACGGGCATACCCGTATATTCAACCGTTGACGCAATGAAGCTGAAGGATAATATAGACGTGCTTATATTATGCGGCGGCAGCGCAACCGACCTGCCGGTGCAGACGCCCGAATATGCAAAATATTTCAATGTTATAGACAGCTTTGACACACACGCAAAAATCCCCGAGCATTTTGCGGCGGTTGACGCGGCAGCAAAGGCCGGCGGCAAAGTGGGTATAATCTCAGTCGGCTGGGACCCGGGCATGTTCTCGCTTAACCGTCTTTACGCAAACGCGATCCTTCCCGACGGCAAGGACTATACGTTCTGGGGCAAGGGCGTAAGCCAGGGCCATTCGGACGCGGTGCGCCGCATAGAGGGCGTTAAAGACGCAAAGCAGTATACGATACCCGTTCCGGAGGCTCTTGACGCAGTGCGCGGCGGCACGGACCCCGAGCTTACAACACGTCAGAAGCACACGCGCGAATGCTTTGTTGTTGCCGAGGACGGAGCCGATAAAGAAAGAATAGAGCGTGAAATCAAAACAATGCCCAATTATTTCTCCGATTATGATACAACCGTTCATTTTATAACGGAGGAGGAACTGAAGGCAAACCACAGCGGCATACCTCACGGCGGTTTTGTTATAAGAAGCGGCAAAACGGGTCTTGACGGCGAACACCGCCATATAATAGAATACAGCCTTAAGCTTGATTCAAACCCCGAATTTACGTCGTCTGTGCTGATTGCATATGCAAGAGCGGCGTATCGTTTGAGCAAAGAGGGTCAAACGGGCTGCAAGACTGTATTTGACATACCTCCCGCATATCTCTGCAAAGAGGACGGAGCATATCTGCGGGCACATATGCTTTAATAAACAATCATTATTTTTATGCGGGGGACTGCTGCGTTTTTGCAAGCGCGGGTTCCCCGCGCCCTGTTACGGGGAATTTTTTATTTTTCTATTTTTGCCGGCACGGAGGTTGATAACGTTGGAGCAAAACGAAGTAAGGGCTGTACTTGAGCGCGTGGCCGGCGGCGAACTGTCGGTTGACGAGGCGTTTGTTAAAATAAAGGAAGCGCCGTTTACGGAGCTCGGCTATGCCAAGCCGGACTGCCAGCGCGGCGTGCGTCTCGGCGTGCCGGAGGTCATATACGGCGAGGGGAAAACCGCGGAGCAAATAGCGGGCATTTCCGCTTCGCTGCTCGAATGCGGTCAGAAAACGGTGCTTATAACGCGCCTTTCAAAAGAAAAGGCTTCTCAGGCGGAAAAGCTGCTGCCGAAAGGCTCCGCGCTCGATTACAGGCCCGAGGGCCGCATCGGAATAATCGGCGAGCCGACGCATGAGCGTATCGGAAAAATCGTTATCGCCGCGGGCGGCACGAGCGATATTCCCGTTGCGGAGGAGGCGGCGATAACTGCCGAGGTCCTCGGCAACAACGTTGTACGCCTTTACGACGTCGGCGTTGCCGGGCTGCACCGGCTGCTTTCACACGCGGACGACATAATGAGCGCAAAAGCAATAATAGCCATAGCCGGAATGGAGGGCGCGCTTGCAAGCGTCATAGGCGGTCTTGCGGACTGCCCCGTTATAGCCGTACCGACAAGCATCGGCTACGGCGCGTCGTTTAACGGTCTTGCCGCGCTGCTTTCAATGCTCAATTCCTGCGCAAGCGGCGTGAGCGTAGTAAACATAGACAACGGCTTCGGCGCATCATATCAGGCAAGCATGATTAACAGGCGGAGCAAATAATAAAAACAATCCCCGAAAGGACAAATATTATGAAAACATTATATATTGACTGCGGTATGGGCGCGGCGGGCGATATGCTTATGTCGGCGCTTCTTGAACTGCATCCCGAGCCAGGCGCATTTATAGAGAAAATGAACTCTATATGCCTGCCGAAGGTTAAAATAAGCCGCAAAACGGATGTGAAGTGCGGAATAACTGGAACGCATATCGACGTAACCGTCGGCGGCGTGCGCGAGGATGAGCATATGCACGGTCATTCGCATTCGCACAGTCATTCGCATGAGCACAGCCATTCCCGCGAACATACGCACATGAGCATGAACGGCATAAGAAACATCGTTTCCGGGCTTGATATACCGGAAAGCGTAAAAAGCGATGTTTTAAACATTTACACCATTATTGCCGAGGCGGAAAGCGCGGCGCACGGGCGTCCCGTCGAGGCCGTACATTTTCACGAGGTCGGCACAATGGACGCCGTTGCCGATATTACCGGCGTCTGCCTGCTCCTTCATGAGCTTAGGCCCGAAAAAATAATCGCATCGCCCGTCCGTACCGGCAGCGGAACTGTCCGCTGCGCTCACGGCGTTCTGCCCGTCCCGGCGCCCGCCACGGCTTATATTTTAAAAGGCATCCCGACATACGGCGGAAATATCCGCGGCGAGCTCTGCACGCCGACAGGCGCCGCGCTGCTTAAATATTTCGCTGACGAATTCGGCGATATGCCCGTTATGAAAACGGAAAAAATAGGCTACGGCATGGGCACAAAGGATTTCGAGGCGGCAAACTGCGTGCGCATGATGCTCGGCGAAACGGACGAAGAATCGACGGACGTTTATGAGCTTTGCTGCAATATTGACGACATGACCGGCGAGGAGCTCGGCTTTGCCTGCGATATGCTTATGAAGTCGGGCGCGCTTGACGTTTTCACCGTTCCCGTAGGCATGAAAAAAGGCCGTCCCGGAACGCTGCTTGTCTGCATATGCGGCCGCGAACAAAGGGACAGTCTTACAAAAGCAATATTCGGATATACGTCAACTCTCGGCGTGCGCGAGCATATATGCCGCCGGCACGTTATGGCGCGCCGCGAGGAAACGATAGAAACACCGTACGGCAGCGTGCGCATAAAGCGCTCGGGGGGCTTTGGCACAGCCGGGCAAAAGGCCGAATATGACGATATAGCAAAAATCGCCGAGGAGAAATCCTTATCGCTCAAGGCGGCAAAAGCCCTGCTCGGCGTCGAATAATAAATATCTATTCGGGCGTAACGGTCATCCTGTTCGGAAGGCACGTTATCGGCGCGGGATTTTTACAGCCTATCCCGCGCCTGCCCTGCTCAATACATATTTTATCGGGACATGTCGCTTCAATAACGCGCACCGTCCCGTCTTTTATTTCAAGCGTGTTTTCCCCGCCGTTATACGGCGAAGGGACCGTTATCACCGTGCTTCTGCCGTCCGTATATTCCGCAAGGTCTATAACGGCAAACTCCTCGCCGTTTGACATTATCCTGACGACGGATTTTTCGGACAATGCCGGATCAAGCGCCATATATGCGCCCGCTCCGGCGGCGGCAGCCGCCGCAGCCGCTGCCGCGGCACATACTCTTAATTTGTTTTTCACTGCCTTACTCCAAAAATTATTTTTGCTTTTCAAATAATTATCTTCCGTAAGTTTCCGTGAGCGCGCGTATGCGCTTTGCAAGCCCGTCCGTGAACACGCCCTCCGCGGCGCGCCACTCCCAGTTTCCGCCGAGCGTCGATGGCGTGTTCATCCTCGCCTCCGAACCGAGACCGAGATAATCCTGCATCTGTATCACCGCCGTGTCGGACACGCTCCCAAGCGCGGCGCGTATAATCCTTTCGGCAATTATTTCGGGGCAGTCGCTTTTAACGTCAAGATATTCGCGGCAAAACGCAAGCGACGCATCGTCAAGCTCGTTTATCCAGCCCATAAGCGTATCGTTATCGTGCGTGCCGGTGTAGACAACGCTGTTTTTATCGTAATTATACGGCAGGTAATCGCTCTTTTCACGCGGGTCAAACGCAAATTCCAGCACCTTCATGCCGGGGAAGCCGCTTTTTTTTAGCATATCGCGCACCGATTCGGTCAGAAAACCAAGGTCCTCGGCAATTATCGGCAGCTTGCCGAGCTTCTTTTCAAGCTCCTCAAAAAAGGCTATACCCGGACCCGTGCACCAGCTTCCGTTTTCTGCCGTCCTGTCGCCGTACGGTACCGAATAATATTCGTCAAAGCCTCGGAAATGGTCTATTCGTACAATATCATAAAGCTCCGACGACGCCGTAAGCCTGTCGGCCCACCAATTATAGCCCGTTTCCTTATGGCGCTTCCATGCGTAAAGAGGATTGCCCCAAAGCTGGCCCGTAGGCGAAAAGCCGTCCGGCGGACAGCCCGCCACGCGCGTCGGCAAAAGCTCCCCGTCAAGCTCAAACAAATCGGGATATACCCATACGTCGGCGCTGTCGAGCGCAACGTATATCGGAATATCGCCTATTATTTTTATTCCGTTATCGTTGGCGTATTTTTTTAACGCGCTCCACTGCTCAAAAAACTTAAACTGCAAAAACTCCCAAAATTCTATTTCATCACTGTTTTCGTTCTTGAAAACCCACAGCGCGTGAGGATCCCTCTTTTTTAAGCCGTCCTCCCATTCGAGCCACGGCGCGCCGTCATGAGCGTTTTTCATCGTCATGAACATTGCGTAATTTGAAATCCAGTTTTCGTTTTCCCAAAGGAATTCACCGAAGCCCTTTTTGTCCGTTTTCTTAAAATTGTCAAACGCCTTCCTCAAAACTCTGTAGCGCTTTTCGTACATCAGCGCATAATCAACGTATTCCCTGTTCCCGCACCATTTTATATGCGAATAATCCGATTTTTTAAGCAGCCCGTCCTTTGCCAGCATATCAAGGTCGATAAAGTACGGATTGCCCGCACGGGTGGAAAACGATTGGTACGGCGAATCACCGTAGCTTGTGGGACAAATGGGCAGTATCTGCCAGTAGGTCTGCCCCGCCTTCTTTAAAAAATCAACGAATTTATACGCTTCCTCCCCGACAGTGCCTATGCCGTATTTTGACGGCAGCGAAGATATGTGAAGAAGTATTCCGCTTGCTCTCATATATGTATCCTCCGTTTTTTGATTTCCGCGGCAATACGCGGACGCGGCTGCCGCAGCCGCGCATAAAAACAACATAGATATTATACAATAAAAGAAATTACATTTCAAGCCCCATTATGAACAATTTATGAACTTTATTTTTTAGCCCTTGACACTTTCGGCGCAATATTATATAATTTATGTAGCAAGCTACAGAAAGAGAGGTGACGCTAAATGAAACCTGAGGAGGGTATTGGCTTTTACATAAAAAGGATAAACGATTATATCCTTGCCGATACTAACGAGCGTCTAAAAAAACTCGACCTCACGTTTTCGCAGATGCACATACTCATATATATCCTTATGCACGGCGGCAGGGACGTCCGGCAGCGGGATATACTTCATTATTTTAACATTGCTCATCCGACTGTTGTAGGTCTTTTGCGGCGTATGGAGAAAAAGGGGCTTGTTTGCGTCGAAAGCGACCCCGACGACAGGCGCGGCAACTGCGTTACGGCGCTCCCCAAGGCAAACGCCATTTTGGAGCAGCTTAAGGAAGGCCAGCTTCACATCGAAGCGCTTTTAACAAAGGAGCTTACACCGGAGCAGCAGGCTGAGCTTAAAAAAATCTTAAAGATAATATACGGCGGAATGTACGGTAACGGTGAAGAAAAGCAGCCATAACCGTTTATTTTTTTGATATTGTTCGGAAAAATAATATTTTCGCTTATATTATTATTATGAAAAAATGCAGGAGGGATTACATGATAAAGACATTGATGAAAAGCATAAGGGAGTATAAACGTGATTCTATTTTAACTCCGGTCTTTGTTACCGGCGAAGTCATACTTGAAGTAATCATACCTCTGCTTATGGCTTTTCTTATCGACAAAGGGATTTTGCAAAGCGACATGGACTATATAAAGAAAATAAGCGTGCTGCTTGTTGTATGCTGTATAGTTTCGCTTATTCTCGGTGCGCTTTCGGGTAAATTTGCGGCAAGCGCGTCCGCGGGCTTTGCAAAAAATCTTAGAAGGGATATGTACTACAACGTACAGAATTTCGCTTTTTCAAACATAGACAAATTTTCAACGTCAAGCATCGTCACACGTCTTACAACAGACGTAACAAACCTTCAGAACGCATATCAGATGGTAATAAGAATAGCCGTGCGATGTCCGCTCATGCTGCTGTTCTCGCTTGTTATGGCGTTTACGATAAACCCGGTGCTTTCGTGCATTTTCCTTGCCGCAATACCCATACTCGGCGTTGGGCTGTACGTTATAATGAGACATGCACACCCAATATTCGAAAAGGTATTTAAGATATACGATAAATTAAACCTTGTTGTTCAGGAAAACCTGCGCGGCATAAGGGTTGTCAAATCATACGTAAGGGAAGATTACGAGGAAAAGAAATTCAAGGACGTTTCGGAGCATATTTACGAGCTGTTTGTAAAAGCCGAAAAGCTGCTTGCGTTTAACGCTCCGCTCATGCAGTTTGCCGTTTACGGCTGCCTGCTTATGATTTCATGGTTCGGCGCGCATTTTATCGTTTCATCGACAATGACGACGGGCGAGCTCACAAGCCTTATAAGCTACACAATGCAGATACTTATAAGCCTTATGATGCTTTCGATGGTTTTTGTTATGATAACGATGTCAAGGGCGTCCGCGGAAAGAATCACGGAGATACTCACCGAAACGAGCGACATCCGCGATCCCGAAAAGCCCGTTTACAAAGTAAATGACGGCAGCATATCGTTTAAAAACGTAAGCTTCGGTTACTCCAAAACAAAAATGTGCTTAAAGGACGTCAATATCGACATCAAATCCGGCGAAACGATAGGCATAATCGGCGGAACGGGAAGCTCCAAATCGAGCCTTGTTCAGCTCATTCCGCGCCTTTACGATGCCGTTAAGGGTCAGGTGCTTGTCGGCGGCAGAGATGTAAGGGAATACGACATTGAAGCCTTGAGAGAGGAGGTTGCAATGGTGCTCCAGAAAAACGTACTGTTCTCCGGCACAATAAAAGAAAACCTCCGCTGGGGCAATGAAAATGCAACCGACGAGGAGCTTATGAGGGTGTGCCGTCTTGCGCAGGCCGACGAATTTATACAAACGTTCCCCAAAAAGTACGATACGTATATAGAGCAGGGCGGAACAAACGTCTCGGGCGGTCAGCGTCAGAGGCTTTGTATAGCAAGAGCGCTGCTTAAGAAGCCGAAGATACTTATCCTTGACGACAGCACAAGCGCCGTTGACACAAAAACAGACGCAAGCATACGTCGTGCGTTCAGGGAGGAAATACCCGATACAACAAAGATAATAATCGCACAGAGAGTATCCTCAGTTGAGGACGCCGACAGGATAATCGTTATGGATAACGGCTGCATAAATGCGATAGGCACTCACGAGGAGCTCCTGAAGAGCAACGCAATATACAAGGAAGTATACGAATCACAGGTGAAGGGAGGCGGTCTCGGTGAGTAATAATAAAAAACACGGAAAAGCAAAAAATCCGGGCGCTGTTATAGGCCGTCTGCTTTCGTATATATCATCGGGCTACAAGCTGAAATTCCTGCTTGTGCTTTTCTGCATACTGCTCAGTGCGGTAGCAAACGTTGCCGGTTCAATGTTCATAGGAAGGGTAATCGACGATTACATTACGCCGATGCTGCGCCAGGCAAGCCCGCAGTTCGGCGGGCTGTTAAGGGCCATAATAATGATGGGCGTGCTCTACCTTGCCGGAATAGGCGCAACGCTTATGTATAACAGGCTTATGGCAACAATATCGCAGGGCGTGCTCAGAGATATCAGGGACGAAATGTTCTCGCACATGCAGAAGCTGCCGATACGGTATTTTGACACACATTCGCACGGCGATGTTATGAGCCGCTACACAAACGATACGGATACGCTCCGTCAGATGATTTCGCAGAGTATTCCGCAGATGTTTTCATCGGTTATAACGATAATAACCGTCGTTGTTGCGATGTTTGCCTCAAGCATTTATCTTACGGTATTCGTATTTATCTTTGTTATACTGATACTGTTCACGTCAAAGAAAATAGCCGGCGCAAGCGGACGCTTCTTTATAAAGCAGCAGACGTCGATCGCAAAGGTAAACGGCTATATAGAGGAAATGATACACGGCCAGAAGGTCGTAAAGGTTTTCTGTCACGAGGAAAAGGCAAAAGAAGGCTTTGACAAGCTGAACGAGGAGCTCTACGGAAACTCCGCCGAAGCGAACAAATACGCAAATATCCTTATGCCGATAATGGGCAACCTCGGTAATTTGCAGTATGCGCTTATCGCCGTTGTTGGCGGCGCGCTTGCAATAAGCGGCATCGGCGGCATGACGGTCGGTATAATCGCATCGTTTTTGCAGCTTTCAAAGTCGTTCACTCAGCCCATAAGCCAGATCTCACAGCAGCTTAACGCCGTTGTTATGGCGCTTGCCGGAGCCGAAAGAATATTTGAGCTTATAGACGAGGAGGTTGAGCAGGATAACGGCTACGTTACCCTTGTAAACGCCAAATACGACAGAAACGATAATCTTGTTGAGGCTGACGAAAAAACGAATATATGGGCGTGGAAGCATCCGCATCACGACGGCACGCTCACCTATACGCGCTTGCGCGGCGACGTTCGTTTCTATGACGTTGACTTCGGCTACAACCCCGATAAGATAGTCCTTCACGACATTTCGCTTTACGCAAAGCCCGGCGAAAAGGTCGCGTTTGTCGGCTCCACCGGCGCCGGTAAAACGACGATAACAAACCTTATAAACAGATTTTACGATATTGCCGACGGTAAAATACGCTACGACGGCATAAACATAAACAAAATAAAGAAGCAGGATTTAAGACGTTCTCTCGGCATCGTGCTTCAGGATACAAACCTGTTCACCGGCACGATACGCGAAAATATCCGTTACGGAAATCTTGACGCAACCGACGAGGAGGTCCACGCAGCGGCAAGGCTTGCAAACGCCGACAGCTTTATAAATCTTCTGCCCGACGGTTACGATACCGTTATATCTGGCGACGGCGGCAGCCTTTCGCAGGGTCAGTGCCAGCTGCTTTCAATCGCAAGAGCTGCGGTTGCCGACCCGCCCGTTATGATACTTGACGAGGCAACGTCAAGCATAGACACAAGAACCGAAGCGATCGTCCAGGGCGGTATGGACGCGCTTATGACAGGCAGAACGGTATTTGTTATAGCGCACAGGCTTTCAACCGTTCAGAACTCCGATGTTATTATGGTTCTTGAAGCGGGACGCATAATCGAGCGCGGCAGCCATGACGATCTGATTGCCCAGAAGGGCAAGTATTATCAGCTCTACACCGGCGCGTTTGAGCTCGAATAAAAAAATAAAGGGTGTTTACATTGAACCCGTCCTGTCAATCGTCAGATTGCTCAGTCTGACTTTTACGGGGCGGTTCAATTAAACAGCCCTTTTTTATATTTCATTTTTACCCGCTTCCGGCTTTAATTACAATTCCGCGTTCCCGAAAATCTTTCCGCCGGTATATTCCATAATGCCGAGATGCTCGTCGGCATAAACGATATAATGCTCCAAAAGGCGTATGTTTATAAGGCTCAGCGTTTCGGCAAGGATACGCGTAAGCATAATATCCTCCTCCGACGGCTTAAGCTCGCCGCTCGGATGATTATGCGCCGCAATAACATACGTCGCCCTGTTCGACCTTATGGCTGAAAGCACATCCTCCATCAGCACCGGCACGTGGTTTTTGGTGCCCGAATTAAGCTGAAGCACAGACGTAAGCGACATATTCTTCCTTAGCATAAGCAAGTAAATATGCTCGTTCTCACAGCCGGTAAACAGCCTTGTCAAAAGCTCAGACAGCTTGTGGCTCGTCATGCGCTGGTTTATGAAAGAGTGACGGCTCAAATATCCGCTGAAAACGCCGAGTGAACGCAGAAAATACGCCGTCTTTTCGCCTATGCCCTCCACCCGTGTCAAATCCTCAACAGGCGCCGAAAGCACGCTTTCAAGATTGCCGAATTTCTGTATGAGCATATGCGCCCGTTCGTTCGTATCACATCGCGGCAATGCGTAAAACAGCATAAATTCAAGAATTTCATGTTCGGACCAGCCTTCAAATCCCGAAATACGAAACCTTTTGCGAAGGCGTTCCCTATGTCCGCTATGAATATTTTCCTCCATGTGCCTCACCATTTTCTTTTTATTTTATTACACCGCTCATGGTCGCAATACAATAACAACATGGGCGATACGGTTATATTGTACCGCATTTAAAGCGGTTCGTCAATACAAAATCATATTATTTTTATAATATACCGCCGTGCCTGGATTTCCGCCGGCATATCATAGCGGTTTATTAGATTATATCATTCTTTCTTGGTTGTGTCAATCGAATTGTGCGGAAAATTGTAAAAATAACAGAAATAACGGAAACGGTTTCGAAACAAGCTATTATAATCATAAAAAAATGACCTGTCTGACGACAAGTCATTTTGGTGGACCATCTAGGACTCGAACCTAGGACCGTCCGGTTATGAGCCGGATGCTCTAACCA
>DVLU01000054.1 GCA_018715365.1 Candidatus Ornithomonoglobus intestinigallinarum
TTCTCCGAGAGAAAAAATATTTTCTAAACATCTTGAAAAAGCGCCGTATTTGTGATACAATATTTTATACAAGCTGATGCGCCGTGACCAAAGGCGGCGCATTCATACGGCGGAGATGTATTAAAGGAGGAGATTTCCAATGGAAAAAGAACAGGTATTAAAAACTCTTACCGACTGCGGTCTTGTTGCCGTTGTAAGAGCAAACACAGCCGAGGAGGCCATAAGAATTTCCGACGCCTGCCTTGAGGGCGGCTGCACGGGAATTGAGCTCACATTTACCGTTCCCGGAGCGCACAAGGTTATCGAGGCGCTTGCAAACAAGTACACAAACGGCGAAATGATGCTCGGCGCAGGCACGGTGCTTGACAGCGAAACCGCAAGAATGGCCATACTTTCGGGTGCAAACTTTGTTGTAAGCCCCGGCTTTAACGAGGACGCGGCAAAGCTCTGCAACCGCTACAGAGTTCCCTATATGCCCGGCTGCATGACGATAACGGAGGTGCTCCGCGCAATGGAAGCGGGCGCAGACATCGTTAAGATATTCCCGGCAGACCTTTTCGGTCCCACAATAATAAAAGACATAAAAGGCCCCCTTCCCCACGCAAAGATGATGCCCACGGGCGGCGTTGACGTTTCAAACGTTGACAAGTGGATAAAAGCGGGAGCGGTTGCGGTAGGCGCCGGTTCATCGCTCACAAAGGGCGCAAAGACGGGCGACTACGCTGCAATAACGGCTACGGCAAAGGAATTTATAGCAAAAATAAAGGAAGCAAGAGCGTAAATCCGCTCGCGCTGTTTTAAAGGAGAATTGGTCCAATGGCAAAGGTTATTACAATGGGTGAGATAATGCTCAGGCTGTCCACCCCCAACAACGAAAAATTTATACAGGCAGACGAATTTGACGTATGCTACGGCGGCGGCGAAGCAAACGTTGCCGTTTCGCTTGCAAACTACGGCCACGACGCCGAATTTGTTACAAAGGTTCCCGAAAACCCGATCGGCGAATGTGCCGTTGCGGCGCTCAGAAAAATGAACGTCGGCACAAAGTACATAGCAAGAGGCGGCGAAAGACTCGGTATATATTACCTTGAAACGGGCGCTTCGATGCGTGCTTCGAACGTAGTATACGACAGAGCACACTCATCCATAGCAACGGCTTCCGTTGATGATTTTGATTTTGACGCCATATTCGAAGGCGCAGACTGGTTCCACTTCACCGGTATAACGCCGGCCGTTTCGGACGCCGCCGCGGAGCTTACGGAGGCGGCTCTTAAGGCCGCAAAGAAGCACGGCGTTAAGGTTTCTGTTGACCTCAACTTCAGAAAGAAGCTTTGGTCGTCGGAAAAGGCTCAGAAGGTTATGACAAACCTCATGCAGTATGTTGACGTCTGCATAGGCAACGAGGAGGACGCCGAAAAGGTGCTCGGATTCAAGCCCGGCGAAACTGACGTTACATCTGGAGATCTGGAGCTTGCGGGATATGAAAGCATCTTCAAGCAGATGGTTGATAAATTCAATTTCGAATACGTTATATCATCGCTCAGAGTTTCAAAATCAGCGTCGGACAACGGCTGGTCGGCATGTATCTATTCAAGGGATACAAAGGAATTCTATCACTCGAGAGAGTACAGGATTCACCCGATTGTTGACCGCGTAGGCGGCGGCGACAGCTTTGCGGGCGGCACAATCTGCGGCTTCCTTGACGGCAAAAACTTCAAGGACGCGCTTGAATTCGGCATTGCCGCATCGGCTCTCAAGCACACAATCCCCGGCGACTTCAATCTTGTAAGCCGCGCGGATGTTGAGAACCTCGCGGGCGGCGACGGTTCGGGACGCGTACAGAGATAAATAAATTTTGTTTTACGATGGGTCAAGCCCATATAAAAAACCCGACGGCACAGAGGCCGGCGGGTTTTTTGTATATACCGTTTCCTTATTTCCGCGATGACATCTTAATCATCAGCTCGTATATGCGCTCAAGCGCGTCCGTTTTGGCAAGCGCCTTTAAATTGCCGGACATTTTTTCGAGCGCGGCGCTGTCCGTCACCATTCCCATTATCTTTTCGTAAAGCGTATCGGGCGTAAGCTCGCGTTCCACTATCATCGCCGCGGCGCCGTTTTTCTCAAATTCATGCGCATTCTGCTCCTGATGGTTCCTTACAACGTTCGGCGACGGTATAAGTATAGACGGCTTGCCCAGCGCGGCGATCTCGCTTACCGTTATCGCTCCGGCACGCGACACAACAATATCGGCCGCGGCCATGCAGTCTGCCATGTTATCTATATACGGCACAACCTTAACGTCGCCGTTAAGCGTTATTCCGCACCGCTTTATATCGTTCATTATCTTTTCGTAATTTCTGTCGCCCGTACCGAAAAGCAATGCTATTTTATTTTCCTCCGTTATGCGCTTTAATATCGCAACAACGTTTTCGTTTATTTTATCAGCGCCGAGGCTGCCGCCGAAAATAAGCACGAACGGCTTTGTTATACCGAGCTTTTCGCGCGACCTTTGCTTGTCGGCCTCAAGAATTTCTTTTCTTATAGGATTCCCCGTCACAACGCACTTTTCCTTATGCTTCATATGGTTTATCGTTTCCTCAAAGCTCAGCGCAAGATAATCGACGTAATTTTCGGAGCCCTTCACGGTAAGCCCGGGGTAAACGTTCTGCTCGTGTATAAGCGACGGCACTCCCATCGCCTTTGAAGCCATCGTTACCGGGCCGCTCACATATCCGCCCGTGCAGACAATGCAGTCGGGCCTGAATTTTTTTATAAGCCTTTTCATACGCGCGCGCGACTTTAAAAGCTCCGTTACGACCTTAACGTTCTTCAGCATATTTTTACGGCTGAAGCCCTCTATTTCTATAAGCTCAAGCTTATAGCCCGCCTTCGGCACAAGCTTTGTTTCAAGCCCGCTCTTTGTTCCTATAAAAAGCGCCTCAAAGCCCTTATCTCTCGATTTGGCGTAATCGGCTATCGAAATGGCGGGGTTTATATGCCCCGCGGTTCCTCCGCCCGCAAATATGACTCTCATAAGCCCGTTCCTTTCAAATCCATAATATTATTTCCTGTGCGAATACCTCGATATATTCAAAAGCACGCCCATCTCAAACAGCAGCGTCATAACGGACGTGCCGCCGTAGCTGAAAAACGGCAGCGCAACGCCGGTGTTCGGCACGCTTGACGTTGCAACGGCAATATTCAATATCGTCTGTATCGCAAGCTGCGCAACTATGCCCGTCGCCGTAAGCGTTCCGTATATATCGGGCGCGTTTACGGCTATCCTGACGCCGCGCAGTATGAGCGCCGCAAAAAGCGCCATAACGCCCACAGCGCCCACAAAGCCCATTTCCTCGCAGATTATCGCAAAAATAAAATCGTTGTACGGCTCCGGCAGGTACGAATATTTCTGCACGCTCTGGCCGAGCCCCAGCCCGAACAGCCGTCCCGAGCCTATGGCGTAAATGCCCTGAGCAACCTGGTAGCCGCTGTCCTGCATATCCTCAAACGGATGAAGGAAGCTTACGATTCGCTCCCATCTTACGTCGCTCATAAGGCGTATTGCAATAAGCCCTATCGGCAGTATTATAACGGCGCCTATTATAAGCGGCTTTACCGGCGTTCCTCCGGCTATCATAACGGTTATTGCGATGCCGGCTATAACTATCGCGCCGCTGAGGTGCGTTTCACAGAGCATAAGCGCAACGATTATAAGCAGCACAACAATATACGGCGCATTGCCGCGGAGCGTTTTTAAATCCGTATTGCCCTTTTCTATCATATACGCAAAATACATCGCTATAACGGGCTTCACAAATTCCGACGGCTGTATCTGCACTATCGGCGTATTCAGCCACCGCCGCGAACCGTTAAGCTCACGCCCTATGCCCGGCACAAGCACAAGCACAAGCAGTATCCCGCATATAACAACAGCCTTAGGCATAAGCTCCTTATAGGAATTGTAATTTATCCTCGATACAAACCACATCCCCACAAAGCCTATAACAACGCACAAAAGCTGACGCCCGAATATCGAATACGAGCTGCCGCGTATTTCCTTGCTTGCCGACGCCGACGCCGAAAGCAGCATAACAAGCCCCACGGCAACAACGCATATTACAAGCACAAGAAACGTATAGTCTATTTCTCCCGCCTGCTTTAAATTCCACGGACGCGTTTTCCTTTGTACGGCGCGCTCCGCGCCTTTTTGTCTGCCGCTGCGCGCGGCAGTGCTCTTAAAAGGCATTTTTTAACTCTCCTTACCGCATTGCTTTACACATTCATGCCGAACCACGACACGGCGCACAGCACAGCCGTTACAATCGAAAATACGGCAACTATCTTTTTCTCGCTCCAGCCGCACATTTCAAAGTGATGATGTATCGGCGTCATTTTAAACACACGGCGTCCCTCGCCGTATTTTTTCTTTGTATATTTAAAATACGTCGTTTGTATTATTACCGAGAACGTTTCGGCAAAGTATATAAAGCCTATAAGTATAAGATATATTTCTATCTTAAGGTCTATCGCCATAAGCGCAACGGCCGCCCCCAAAAACAGCGAACCGGTATCTCCCATAAACACCTTTGCGGGATACTTGTTAAACATCAAAAAGCCTATCATTCCGCCGAGAATCGCCGCGGCAAACACGGAAAGCCCCGCCGAGCCGAACACAAGGTACGCCGCAAGCGACATAAACAGCGCGGCAACGGCCGTGACCGAAGCCGCAAGCCCGTCGAGCCCGTCGGTCAGGTTTACGGCGTTCACAACGCCGACCATAACGAACAGCACAAACGGTATGTACAGCCATACGGGAAGCTCAACGGTGTTTCTCACAAACGGGATATAAATATCGGTCTTAAGCTCGCCCAAAAGATATACGGCCGCGATATATATTACAGCAAGCGCAAGCTGAAGCGCAAATTTCTGTATTGCCGTAAGCCCGAGATTGCGTTTTTTTACTACTTTTATATAGTCATCGACAAAGCCTATAAGCCCGAAGCCGAGCGCTATAAGATACGGCAGCAGGCAGCCCTTTATAAAAAAGCTGTCGACATTTCCCTTCACCGCCGAAACTATAACGGCCGCAAGCACCGCCGCGCCTATGCCGGCCATAAACATTATGCCGCCCATCGTCGGCGTGCCCGATTTTTTCTGATGCCACTTCGGCCCCTCCTCGCGTATTTCCTGACCGAATTTAAGCTTATGCAGCCACGGGATAAACACCGGCCCCAAAACAGCCGTCACCGCAAAGCCGACTATAAGCGGCAGAAGATTAAGCATTGAAAGTCCCTTTAAACCGTCTAACCAATTCATTTATTTTCTCCTTAAAATTTATCCGTATAACCTTTTCGTTTTCGCCTCGGCCGCAGATCAAAGCTCCTTAACCGCAGCGGCTATCTCCTCAAAGCGCATTCCGTGCGACGCCTTGACAAGCACACAGTCGCCCGGCCTTACCTCACGTTTAACACAGTTTGCCGCTTCGAGCGTTTTATCAAAGCATTTGTAATTTTCAAAGCCCAGCTCGGCCGCGCCCTTTGCTATCATAGCGGCGTGCTTGCCCGCCGTTATAAGCAGGTCTATTTTATTTTTTACAATCTCCGCGCCGAGCTTGTAATGCGCGTCATCGGCGTAATCGCCCATCTCCTGCATATCTCCCAAAACGGCAACGCGCCGCTTTTGAAGCGAATACGGCATGACCGACAGCGCCGCCTTCATTGAATCGGGCGATGCGTTGTAGCAGTCGTTTATAAGCTCTATGCCGTTATTGCGCTCTATCTGAAGGCGCTGCGACGTGTATTCGCAGCTCTCTATCCCCTTTATGCTATCCTCCGGGCTTACGCCGAAAACAATCCCGGCGCATACCGCGGCAAGCGCGTTGTATACGTTATGCACTCCCGGAAGCTTTACGGCGGCATGATACGTTTTGCCGCATACCGAAATATCAAACTCTATGCCGTCAAGGCCGTTGTTTACGATATTTTTCGCCGTTACGCCGTTCTTTTCCTTATTAAGATTAAGGCCGTAACGGATTATTTTATATTTCCCCGTATCCTCTATCGTTGAAAGGTATTCGTCGTCGCCGTTTATTATAAGCGTATTGTCCCCGCCAAAATAGGACGCCACCTCAAGCTTCGCCTTTAATATGCCCTCGCGCGAGCCGAGGTTTTCTATATGCGACATACCGATATTTGTTATTATTGCCGCATCGGGACGGACTATTTCAACAAGCCGTTCGATCTCGCCGAAATGGTTCATTCCGACCTCGACAACGGCAGCCTCGTGCTCCTTATCCTGGCTCAGCACGGTTATCGGCACGCCTATATCGTTGTTAAAATTATTCGGCGTTTTTATCGTGTTGTATTTTTGACCGAGCGCCGCGGCCGTCATATCCTTCGTCGTTGTTTTGCCGACGCTGCCCGTTACGGCAACGGTCGGTATCCTGTATTTTTTCTTGTAAAATGCGGCAATATCGCCGAACGCCTTTTTTGTATCGTCAACCCTTATTATCGTTTTATCAACAAGGAGCTCCGTTTCCTTCTGCGTGAGCGTTGCCGCCGCGCCCATATCGAACGCCGCCTTTATAAACTCATGCGCGTCGAATTTTTCGCCGATAAGCGGCACAAAAAGCGCGCCCTCGCCGGCTTCGCCCGAATTTGTAACAACGGATGTTATCGTTAAATTATCGCTGCCGCTTAAAAGCGCGCCGCCCGTTGCCTCGATTATTTCACGTACAGTAAGACTTTGCATATCTTAAAAATCCCCATTTCGTATGTTTGTATATGTATATGCTCCGTAAAACAGCAAAAGGCTTGGAGGCGCGGAGTCCCCCAAACCCCATATTAAGCATAAGTGATTTTATTTCCCCTCGAGATGCTTATAGACTTCAACGCGTTCGTCAAAATCAAACTTTTCCTTCCCGATTATCTGATACGTTTCCTGACCCTTTCCCGCCAGAATTATAACGTCGTCCTTTTTTGCGTTGTCAAGGGCATACGCGATGGCCTCGCGGCGGTCGACTATCGTTATATATTTGCCGTCCGTCCTTTTCATGCCTTCGGCTATCTGGCTCACTATCCTTTCCGGGTTTTCCGTCCGCGGATTATCGGACGTTATTATGCTGAAATCGGAATACTTTCCGGCTATCTCGCCCATGACGGCGCGCTTTGTATTATCTCTGTCGCCGCCGCAGCCGAACAGCGTTATAACTCTGCCCGCCGCAAATTCCTTAACGGTCTTTATTATGTTTTCAAGCCCGTCGGGAGTATGCGCGTAATCTATTATAACGGTATAATCCGTGTCAGTCGGCACAACCTCAACTCTGCCCAAAACGCCCTTGGCCTTTTCAAGCCCGCGCTTTACCGTTTCGATGTCAACGCCCAGTTCAAGCGCGGCGCCCGCGGCGCAAAGAGCGTTGTACACGCTGAATTTTCCGGGGATTGCTATTGTAAAGTGCCCCGCCGCGCCGTTATAGTGCGCGTCAAACTCCGAGCCGCGCGCCGTTATTTTTATATTTTCAGCCCAAAGGCCGGCATCGTCCGAAAGCCCCACCGTCAGCAGCCCGCACTTGCCGCCCTTCTGCGACGCGATAAGCCTGCCGCTCTCGTCGTCGATATTTATAACGCCCTTATCGCTTATATCAAAAAGCTTGGACTTTGCGTTCCTGTAATTTTCCATGGTCTTATGGAAATCGAGATGGTCCTGCGTAAGGTTTGTGAATACGCCCACGTCAAAATGGCAGCCTCTTACGCGCTCAAGCTCGAGAGCGTGGCTTGAAACCTCCATAACAACGCAGTCGGCGCTGCTTTCGGCCATCTCGGCAAAAAGCTGCTGAAGCTCCAGCGCGTTCGGAGTTGTCGGCGTTGTGCTCTGCGTAACAAGCACCTTGTCGCCTATTATATTCTGGTTTGTGCCTATAATCCCGACGCACATACCGGCTTCCTCGAGAATACTGCGGATAAGATACGTTGTTGTCGTTTTTCCGTTTGTCCCCGTAACGCCTATGAGCTTAAACCTTTCCGACGGGTTTCCGTAAAACGCACATGCAAGGTCGGCTATCGCTTTCCTTGAATTTTCAACGTACCAAACGGGAACGTTTACGTCTATTTTATCCTCGGCAACTATAACGGCGGCGCCGTTTTTCTCAGCCATTTTGGCAAATTTGTGGCCGTCCGTTTCAAAGCCCTTTATACATACAAAAACGTAGCCCTCCATGACGTTGCGCGAATCGTACGCAATGCCCTTTATCTCCGTGTTTTCAAATTTATCAAGCCAAGCTTTGCCAAACAATGCGTCAGCTTTCATCGTAAATACCCCCACCCGAGTAAATTTAATGAGTTAATTGTTTTAATCTATTGCTTCCTGTCTGAATTCAACGCCTATAACTGTTCCGGGCGCGACTTCCTCTCCCGGCTCAACGCTCTGGCCCACGCCGAACGCCGCGTAGGATTCGCTGTGGCCCGCGCCCATTACCTCAAAGTTAAGATACATCGAATTAAGCGTCGATTCCGCAACGCCGACAGACATTCCCGAAAGGTCGGGCACCGTGACGAGCTCCTCCTCGCCGCCGCTTTTGCCCTCAGTATAAAGTATAACGAGCGAATCCTCGTTAAGCATCGTCCCGGGAGCCGGAAGCTGGTCTATTATCCTGCTCCCGCCGCCGCGGATAACGTAATCGAGCTCCGCCTCCTCAAGCGCCGTTTCAGCCGCGTCCAGGTCAGTTTCGCGCACGTCGGGGACTTCCGTTTTGACTATCGGCTCTTCCTCCTCGCTGTACTGCTTTTCAACGCCGAGATAATTTAAAACATCGGAAATTATCTCGCCGGCAAGCGGCGCCGCTATCGTTCCGCCGTAGCGGTTATCCGTCTGCGGCTCGTCAAGCATTATAAGGCATATGATCTCCGGATCGTTTGCCGGCGCAAAGCCCACAAACGACGCTATACGCTTATCCGAGCCTCTCGGATTTTTCTCCGACGTACCGGTTTTCCCGCCTATGCGGCAGCCCTTTACGTATGCGTTCTTTCCCGTTGCGTTCGGGTCCGAAACGACCTGCTCGAGGATATTCCGCATCTTTTCCGACGTTTCCTCGGATATGACGCGGTTCACCACCTCCGAGTCATAGCTTTTTATTATCCCGCTTTCGCCGCGTATTTCCTTAACTATCTGCGGCTTCATTCTCTGTCCGCCATTTATGACGGCAGAAATTGCCGTTATAAGCTGTATCGGCGTCACCTGGAAGCCCTGCCCGAACGAGCTTGTTGCAAGGTCAACCTCGCTCATGCCGTCGGTGTAATAAATGCTTGAGCTTTCGCCCACAAGCTCTATGCCCGTTTTTTCGGTGAGCCCGAACGCCGTGAAATATTCCATAAATTTATCCGCTCCGAGAGCTTCGCCCAAATCCATAAATACGGGATTGCATGAATTTTTTACGCCCTCGACAAACGTTTCCGGCCCGTGGCCGTCAGTGTTTGAGCAGCCTATCTGCCTGTCGGCCACTATTTTAAAGCCCGGGCAGTAGAATTCCGAATCGAGGTCCGCAACGTGCTCCTCAAGCGCCGCCGCGGCCGTTATTATCTTAAACGTCGAGCCGGGCTCATACGAATCGGACACGGCTTTGTTTCGCCACATCCTGTTCCTTAATTCCGCAACGCGCTCGTCGCTCGGATTGTTCGGATCCTCCGTGGGCTCCGGCGACGCCTCGGGATCGTCCGTTTCCTGTTCGTCCTCGTCGTAATCGTACTGCATGGCATATTCGTTAAACGCCTCTATGTCGTACGGATTGTTCGAATCAAAATCGGGTTTTGTTGCCATTGCAAGTATCTCGCCCGTTTTCGGGTTCATAACAATGCCCGCCGCGCCGTATTTGAGCTTACATTCCTCAACGGCCTCCTCAAGATGCTTTTCAAGGAAATGCTGTATCGTTTCGTCTATCGTGAGCACAACGTCGGCGCCCTTCTGCTGTGCCGTGAGATATTCCTCCTGCTGCTCCTCGAGCGTCGTTCCGGACGCGTTTTGGTTCTGCTCTATGCTTCCGGCTTTTCCCGAAAGCTCATCGTCAAACGTAAGCTCTATGCCCTGCAGCCCGTTGTTGTCGTAGCCCGTAAATCCCAAAATATGCGGCGCAATGCTGAACGGATAATAACGCTTTGAGTCGTCCTCAAAATACAAGCCCTTGAACACATCGGCGTTCGGGTTTGTTTCCGTGTCGAGCAGCTGCTTTACGGCCTGCGTTTCATCAACCGACATACGCTTTTTCACAACCTGATAGCGGCTGTCGCGCGTAAGATCCTCAGTTATCTCCTCCGCCGTCATGCCGAGTATCGGCGCAAGCGCCTCGGCCGCCGCCTGCGCGTCGCCGTGCTCCGCAACGTCCTTCGGATTGCACACAAGCGTATCCGCCGAAACGCTCTCCGCAAGAGCCTTCCCGTTTCTGTCGTATATAATGCCGCGCGATGCGGTTATTGTGCTTGAGCCCGTCTGCTGGCTTTTTGCCCGCGCCGCAAGCTCATCTCCCCTTATTATCTGCCAATACGCAAGCCTTACAACAAGCGCCGCCATACAAAGCAGCACTATTATAACCATGGGGAGTATGCGTTTTTTTATACTGTTAAGTGACGGCGACGCCATGAATTCTCCTTCCGACCTTTTAAACAAAATATGCGGACCGAAACACGCCGCGCACAAGGCCGCGGCGCTCCGCTTATATTATTTTATGCTGAAAAATTCAACTATATTACCTATTATGCTCTTAAATGCACCGGCTATGGTGTTTCCGGCGTTTTCAACCTCATCTGCCGTTTTTTCGGCAACATCCTCACGCTCCACATTAACGTAGACCGTCTGGTAGCTTTCGGGGCGCTGCATACCGAGCCGCGCCGTCGCCTCCTCCTCTATCGTTGCGAGGTCAACGCTGTGGTCAAGGTCAAAAGCCTTCTGGCTCGTTATCGCTTCCTCCTCCGCAAGCTCGTCTTCGAGCGCCGCAACCGTCGCGCGCGTTTCATGCACGGCAACAAACGTCGAAATCATAAATCCCGCCGCAAGCGACATTATCGTTATGGCGCATATGTATCTTATATATCTGAGTCTGCCGTTGGGACGGCGCACTTGTTTTCTATGCTTTTGCGGTTTTTGCTCACGCAGGGGGACGTCGTATTCCTCCTCGTAAGCCAAATTCCCATATTCCAACTTCTATCTCCTAACTATTTCTCACACAAACAATTTTACAGCTTTTCGGCAATGCGAAGCTTTGCGCTCTTTGAGCGCGGATTTTTGTCCTCCTCTTCCTCCGTGGGAAGAATGGGTTTTCTCGATACAAGCTTAATCACGGGCTTTTTCCCGCATACGCATACGGGAAATTCCTTCGGACAGGTGCAGCCCTTCTCAAGCTCCGCAAACGTCTTTTTCACAATCCTGTCCTCAAGCGAATGAAACGTTATGACGGCAAGCCTGCCGCCCGGCTTCAGGCAATCGACAAAATCCCTTACCGCCCGCTCGAGAATCTTAAGCTCTCCGTTTACTTCTATCCGCACAGCCTGAAATACGCGCTTTGCCGGATGCCCTCCGTCAAGCCGTGCCTTTTTTGGGATTGCCGCCTTTATTATGTCAACCAGCTCCCCCGTTGTTTTTACGGGAGCCGTTTTGCGGCGTTCGTCTATAAATTCGGCTATGCGCTTTGACCACTTCTCTTCACCGTATTCAAAAAATACTCCGGCAAGCTCCTCCTTCGAGTAGCCGTTTATCACATCGTAAGCCGTAAGCTCCGCCTCCGTATCCATTCGCATATCGAGCGGCGCGTCCTTCATATAAGAAAAGCCGCGCTCCGCCGTATCAAGCTGATACGAGCTTACGCCAAGGTCGAGTATTGCGCCGTCAAGCGCGCTCACGCCAAGCTCCCGGAGTATGCTTTTTATCTCTCGGAAATTTGATTTTACGGCGGTAAAACGGCCGCCGAAGCGTGCAAGCCTCGATGACGCCGCGGCTATTGCCGCACCGTCGCGGTCTATGCCTATAAGACGGCATGTGCCGTTTTGGCTCAGTATCCCTTCGGAATGGCCTCCGCCGCCGAGCGTGCCGTCGGCATAAATGCCGTTTTCCTTAACGTTAAGCGCTTTTATGCTCTCCCCGAACAGCACGGAAATATGCTTGAAATTTACGTTTTCTCCTGTTTCCGCCACTGCCCTGACCTCCGTATAAACTGCGCCCGGCGCCTTTTTTTCCACCATACATTTATTTTACTTCGTTTACATAAAAAAGGCAAGCTTTTTTTATAAAAATAAGCCCGAAAAGCGCATGATACCAAGCCCCTCGCTCAAAATTTGCGTTTGGGGCTTGTAAAATCCGCCGAAATGGGTTATAATCTTTCTTGTCAAGGTATGTTTTTGCGGTGCGTAATTGTATATTTTCGCATAAAACACCGCTATATCTTGTGTACTATGATATTGTATCACATTTTAATTAAATTGTGAATACTTTTTTGAAAAATATTTTACGGAGCGGTTACAAAATTTATTTTTTTGTAACACGTTTTTTTGGAGGATCGTACATATGAGTTCACATAAAGCAGCAGAGGAGCTTTTGGCGGAGGAATTCAGCCTGTCGCTGTGGCAGGTGCAGAACACAATAGCCCTTATAGACGAGGGGAACACGATACCGTTTATTGCGCGTTACAGGAAGGAGCGCACGGGATCTTTGAGCGACGACGTACTGCGGGAATTATATGACAGGCTTTCATACCTGCGTTCGCTTGAGGAGCGGCGCGGCGAGATACTGCGTCTGATAGACGGGCAGGGCGCTCTTACGGACGAAATAACGGCCGCGGCCGAAAAAGCCGTTACGCTTGCGGAGCTTGACGATATATACCGCCCGTTCAGGCCGAAGCGGCGCACAAGGGCGTCCATAGCAAAGGAAAAGGGGCTTATGCCGCTGGCGGAGCTTATACTGTCGCAGGACGGGAGCGATATAGAAAAGGCCGCCGTCGGTTTCACGGGCGGCGAAAACGGCGTGCAGAGCTCCGATGAAGCGATACAGGGCGCGATGGATATAATAGCCGAGCAAATAAGCGACAACGCCGATTTCCGCGGACATATAAGAAAGACGTCGTTTGAAACGGGAATCATACGCACAAAGGCATCAAAGGACGGCGACAGCGTTTACAGCCTTTATTACGATTATTCCGAGCCCGCGGCGAAAATAGCGCCGCACAGGGTGCTTGCCGTAAACCGCGGCGAAAAGGAGGGGTGGCTTTCGGTAAAGCTTGAAGCCGATGAGGAAAAAGCGGTGAAATACCTTAACAGAAAGCTGCTTTCAAAAAAATCGTCGCCGGCGGAAAAATACATAAGGCTTGCGGCGGAGGATGCGTACAAGCGGCTTATTGCGCCGTCGGTCGAAACGGAAATACGGAATATGCTCACCGAAGACGCGCAGGAAAAATCGATAAAGGTTTTCGGCAAAAACCTTTCGGGGCTGCTCCTGCAGCCGCCGATAAAGGGGCAGGTCGTGCTCGGGCTCGATCCCGGCTACCGCACCGGCTGCAAGCTTGCCGTTGTTGACGAAACGGGAAAGGTGCTCGATACGGGCATAATTTACTGCACGCTGCCGAACCACGACAAAGACAAAGCCAAAAAAATATTAAAGGACATGATCAAAAGAAACCATGTTACGGTAATATCCATAGGCAACGGCACGGCGTCAAAGGAAAGCGAAATATTTGCCGCGGAGGTTATAGGCGAAGCCGGCGGCAAAATCGGCTACGTTATGACAAACGAAGCTGGCGCGTCCGTTTACAGCGCGTCAAAGCTTGCGGCGGAGGAATTTCCGCAGTTTGACGTTGCGCTGAGGAGCGCCGTATCGATCGCGCGCCGCATACAGGACCCGCTTGCGGAGCTCGTCAAAATCGATCCGAAATCGATAGGCGTCGGGCAATATCAGCACGACATGAACCAAAAGCGGCTCGGCGAAGCGCTCGGGGGCGTTGTGGAAAGCTGCGTAAACAGCGTCGGAGCCGATCTCAATACGGCGTCGCCGTCGCTTTTATCGTATATATCGGGCATAAACAAAACGGTTGCCAAAAACATCGCCGCCTACCGCGAGGAAAACGGCAAATTCAAAACGCGCCGCGAGCTTTTGAAGGTGCCGAAGCTCGGCGCAAAGGCGTTTGAGCAGTGCGCCGGCTTCCTGAGGATTTCGGACGGCGATAACGTGCTCGACAACACATCGGTCCATCCCGAAAGCTACAAGGCCGCCGAAGGGCTTTTGGAAATACTCGGCTGCACAAAGGACGACGTTGCAAACGGCAATATAGCCGATATAAAAAGCCGTCTTAAGGAGCATGACATAAACGCGCTTTCCGAACGGCTCGGCGTCGGCGCCGTTACGATAACGGACATTGCCGACAGCCTTTTGAAGCGCGGCCGCGACCCGAGAGAGGAGCTGCCGCCGCAGGAGCTTCGCTCCGACATACTGTCGATGGAGGACTTAAAGCCCGGAATGACGCTGAAGGGCGTTGTGCGGAACGTTATAGATTTCGGCGCGTTTGTTGATATAGGCGTCCATCAGGACGGGCTTGTTCACATATCGCAGATCTGCGACAGGTATATAAAGCATCCGACGGACGTGCTTTCCGTCGGCGACAGAGTCACCGTCCGCGTGCTTGACGTTGACACCGCAAAAAAGCGCATTTCGCTTTCCATGCGCGATATTTGAAAAGGAGCTTATAAATTATGAATGTTATTGCATTTCCGAAGCTCGGGATAACATTAAATATCGATCCCGTTGCGTTTTCCGTAGGCAGCAAGGACATATTCTGGTATGCGCTTATAATAATAACGGGATTTTTTGCCGGAGCGCTTTTTGTGTATTTCACAGCCGAAAAGCGCGGGCTGAAAAAAGACGCGGTATGGGATATTGCGCTTTACGGATTTATCCTCGGCATAATATGCGCAAGGATATATTACGTGCTTTTCGCGCTCGATGAATTTAACAGCTTTTGGGACGTATTCAAAATCTGGAACGGCGGGCTTGCGATATACGGAGGCCTGATAGGAGCCGTAATATCAACGGTTATTTACTGCCGTGTGAAAAAAATAAGCTTTTTAAACGCAGCCGACGTATGCGCGCCGGGGCTGTTGATCGGCCAGGCGATAGGACGGTTCGGGAATTTTGTAAACGCCGAGGTATACGGGCTCGAAACAGATCTCCCGTGGGGGATGAGCATAAACGGCGGCGCGCCGGTGCATCCCGTATTTATTTACGAATCGCTCTGGAACGTGCTTGGGCTTATACTGCTTCTGCTTTTCCGCGATAAGAAAACGGCGAACGGGCAGGTATTCTGCTTTTATATATTCTGGTATTCCCTCGGGCGGATTTTCCTTGAGGGCATGAGAAATACCGATTACATACTGTATCTTATCCCGAACGTGCTCGGGATCTCGCAGGCGGTCGCCGCGGCCGGGATCATTGCCGGGATCGCCGGGTTTGCTGTATGCACAAAAAAGAAAAAAATCCGATTGAGTTAATTTTCGGATAAATAACAGATGCTTCTGCCGCATCTAAAACCGCATAGGACTGCTCGATTTTAGATGCGGAACGGACGAAACGCACCCGACGGCGTAATTTGGTTACTCCGAGTGGTGCGTTTTGTTCGTAGGCAAACAGCATTAGCTGTTTGGCGGTCTGCGCTAAAAGCGACAGTCCTATTATAGTTTCGGTATGTAATCCTTTCTTGATCCCATACCATCAAAAGCCGCTAAGACCGAAGCTTACGGACAGGGCGTCGTTCACCTTCAGCATAAGCTCATCGTCAAGGCGGCCTATTTTTTCTCTCAGTCGTTTCTTGTCTATAGTTCTGATTTGCTCAAGTAATATGACAGAATCCTTATTAAGACCGTACCCGCAGGCGGAAAGCTCAATATGCGTCGGCATTTTGGCTTTGTTTATACGGCTCGTTATCGCTGCGGCGATAACGGTCGGACTGTGCCTGTTGCCGACGTCGTTCTGGATTATGAGCACGGGGCGCACTCCGCCCTGCTCGCTTCCCACAACGGGGCTGAGGTCGGCGTAATATATATCTCCTCTTTTCACTATCACTTTTATTCACACTCTCTTGTCAGATATTCCTCGCTGCTTTGCAGAGCTTCATTGTCCGCATTTATGCCTTCCTCGGCAAGCTCGCTGTTGAGCCTGCCCATATCCTTATAGCCTTTTTCAAGAGCTTTTTGCTCCTCGGCAGTAAGCTTGTGTGACAAAGCAATCAGACCCCTTTCGTTAAAATTACAAACTACAGCAGATAATTTAAGACCTTCACCGCCTTTCCGTTCCGTGTGTATATCCTCGGGATACGCTTCCCTATAACGCAGGCTATCTCGTAGTTTATGGTGTCCAGCCAGCCGGCAAGGTCGTCTATCGTGACGCCCTCGCGGCCGAATATTATCACTTCGTCACCCTTATCAATATTATGGACATTTGTTACGTCAATCATACACTGATCCATACAAATTCTCCCGATAATGGGCACCTTTACACCATGAACGAGCATTCTGCCCTCCTTTGCCGTTTTACGGAGGTATCCGTCGGCATAACCGATAGGCACGGTTGCTATCTTTGTCGGCTTATCGGTTATGTACTCCTTCCCGTAGCTGACGCCTCTGCCCGCTCCGACCTCCTTGACAAGCGTTATGCGCGACTTGAGCGTCATTGCGGGAATAAGGTCAAGCCTTGATTTATCCACCTCGTTTGAGGGGTACATACCGTAGAGTATAACTCCCGGGCGCACCATATCAAGGTGCATTTCGGGATACATCATTATTCCGGCACTGTTGCATATATGCTTTATGGGGATTTTAAGGCCGCGCTCCTCAAGCGCGTTCACAACGCTCATGAACCGCTTAAACTGGAGGCGGGTGTATGCGCCGTCAGTTTCGTCCGACGTTGCGAAATGTGAAAAAATCCCTTCGATTTCTATATACGGCAGCCTTGCCACCTTTAATATTTCGTTTACTATTTCCTTGTTGTCCCCGTCATCGGCAACAAAGCCTATGCGGCTCATGCCGGTGTCCACTTTTATATGGACTTTTGTTACCTTTTCCTTTTTTTCGGCGGCATACGAGAGCGCCTTTGCAAATTCAAGGTCAAATACGTTGGGCGTTATATCAAAATTTATAAGATCGTCGGCGTCCTCGGGAGCCGATGCGCCGAGTATCAGTATCGGCACGTCAACGCCGCGGCTCCTAAGCTGCTTCCCCTCCTGCAAAACGGCAACGGCAAGCCTGTCGGCGCCGTTTTCAAGCAGCGTTTTTGCAGTTTCAAGGAAGCCGTGGCCGTAGGCGTCGGCTTTTACGACAGCCATTATCTGTGCGTTTTTGTCTGTTATGCGGCGGATTTCACGCATATTGTGCGCTATTGCGTCAAGGTCAACCTCCGCCCAAGTTCTCTTTTCCATATTGCCGTACCTCATTTTCTTTTTTATAATAACACAATTTTGCCGTAAAGTCTATCTGTAATATACGGAACGGCATATAATATCTGCCGCCCTGCCCAGTCCGTCGGCAACGGCGCTTGCCGTTACGGCTTCCGCGCCGCGCTGCTCCGTTACCGCATCGCCGCTTTTGCCGTGCAGATAAACGGCCGCCGCGGCAGACAGCGTTTCATCGCCGAGCCTTGCGGCAAACGCCGCCGTTATCCCCGCCAGAACGTCTCCGCTTCCGCCCTTCGCAAGACCGGGGCCTCCCGTATTATTAATATACTGAAAACCGTCCGGTGCCGTGACAACGGTATGCGCGCCCTTTAAAACAAGCGTAACGCCGTACTTTTCGCAGAACGCCTTTGACGTTCCGAGCCTGTCCGCTTTTATCTCGTCAGGCGCAAGCCCCGAAAGCCTTGAAAACTCCATTTCGTGCGGCGTAAAGATAAGCGGGCACGTGCAGTCCTCAAGCATTGTCATATCGCGCGACAAAATATTAAGCGCGTCTGCATCGACAACCACCGGCTGCTTTGCGTTTTTCAAAAGCTCTCTCACAATCTCCGCGCATTCCTCCGACGTGCCCATGCCCGGGCCTATCAGCACCGCATCGGACTTTTCGGCGCGCTTTAAGATTTCATACGCGCCCTCGGCAGCAAAACGGCCGCCGCGCGATTTTACCGCCGCCGTCATTATTTCCGTCGTTTTTACCTCAAGTATATCGTTTATGCAGTCGGGCGCGGCTATCGTAACAAGCCCCGCTCCGGCGTTCAGCGCCGCCGTCGCCGCCATATACGGCGCTCCCGACATTCCCTCGGAACCGCCTACAACAAGTATTTTCCCGTAGTCGCCCTTATGCGAATCGCTTCTTCGCGGCGGGAACAGCCCGGCGTACATTTTGTCGTCCATGACCTCGGCCGCATGCGGCGCGGAATTTATTATATAATCGGGTATCGATATTTTATCGAGGACCGTTTCGCCGGTAAAATCAGCCGCCGGATAAAGCAGCATTCCGATTTTGTACGCCGCAAACGTCACCGTCATATCCGCCCTTACACACACGCCGCAAACCTCGCCCGTGTCGGAATTTATGCCGCTCGGCACGTCTGCCGACAGCGTGAATTTTGAAAATTCGTTTATTTTTTCTATAACGTCACGCGGCGTTCCTTCTATTTCGCCGTGAATGCCCGTGCCGAATATTGCGTCTATTACAATATCATATGACGGGATGACGTAATCGAGGATGTCCGTATTGTAAACGTGTTCGATTTTCACGTTCATGCCGTCTATTATGTCAAAATTTATCTGCGCGTCGCCCTTGAATTCGTCGCCGCACACAAGGAATACCGTTGTGTCAACGGCGCGGTTGTACAGATGGCGCGCTATCGCAAAGCCGTCGCCGCCGTTGTTGCCCTTGCCGCAGAACACGGCGGCGCGTTTTGAGCGCATATCGGGGAATTTTGAATAAAGCGCGTTTACGCACGCAAGCGCCGCGTTTTCCATCAGGACTATGGACGGCACTCCGCCGCGCTCCGACGCAAGGCGGTCGATGTTTCGCATTTCGTTTGCGGTACAGGCGTTCATGGTTTTTCCTCCCAAAGCATATTTCTATTTTTATCAAAGGGGGCTTCGCCCCCTTTGGAACCCCCCGGGCTGCCGCGGTTTTTTTGTTTGCGGCACATATCACCCCTTCCTCGGAAAGGATGTTACGCTGCACATACATTCCTCAGAAGGGGAAATATGCGCCGCTTCACAATTGCCGCCCCCTTTGGAACCCCCGGGGATATTGCGTGCTCAAAAGCCGCCTTGCGGACCGCAAGACGGCTTTAACTCCGTTCGCGGCGGTATACGCCGCGCAAAAATCAATTTTGATATAGATATATAAATACGTTCCTCGGATTCGCCTTTTTTATGGCGTCAAGCATCTTCGAGGTGGGCTGGAACAGCACCAGCTTCCTTTCGCCCTCCGTCTGGACGTCTATAAAATACACGTCCCCGAGCTCCTTGCCGCCCGTGAGGTCGAGCAGCTTAACTCCGTTCTGCGCACGGTTTCTGTACGCATGGTTATGGTCGTTGTCGTTTACTGCGGCAACGCACGCCGCCTCGGTAAAATCAATGCTCAGCACCCTTTTCCTGCCGCGCTTTGCCATTATCTTGTCAACGTCGAAGAAATTATTCGTTAAAATATATTCCCACTCGATATTTCGCGTCGAAATCAAAAGTATCGCTCCGTACCATGCAAACGCAACGCACAAAAGCCCTATGCTGAACGCCATGGACACGCCCTGCATCGCAAAATAAAACATCACCGCAAAAAGCGCGGCAGTAACTATCGCGGCCAGCAGTATCATTCCCGCCGCGAAAAGCTTGTCCTTTGTATCCTTGCGCCTTTTTATCATATATTCCATAAAAATATCCATTTTTTTAATCCTCCTTATACGAGCTGAGCACAGGCTTAAGCTTATCATACATAGCTCTCAGCGCCCTGCCCCTGTGGCTTACGGCGTTCTTTTCCTCCTCCGCCGCCTGCGCAAACGTTTTGCCGAGCTCTGTGCAGTAAAATATCGGGTCGTAGCCGAAGCCGTTTTCGCCCTCCGGCTCACGCAGGATTTCGCCCTTCACTTCTCCCGACGACGTCAGCTCTCGCCCGTCGGGAAGTATTACGGCAACCGCCGTAACAAACCTTGCGCTCCTGTTTGCGCAATGCTCCATTTCCGTAAGTATTTTTCGTATTTTTGCGGTATCCGACGCGTTCTCTCCGGCATAGCGCGCGCTGTATATGCCCGGGCGCCCGTCGAGAGCGTCTATGCAAAGCCCCGAATCGTCGGCAAGGACGATGTCGTCCGTGAGCAGCGATACGGCGCGCGCCTTTATAAGCGCGTTTTTCTCAAACGTATCGCCCGTTTCCTCAATATCAACGTCAAAGCCCTCGTCCTGCTGCGACACCACATCAACGCCGAGCTCTCCGAATATGCTCTCTATCTCTTTTATCTTACCCGCGTTCTTTGTTGCGGCAATAATTCTCATCTTAATCGTTTGTCCTTTCTTCCGGCATAAGGAATTAAAATATATCGCTATTATTTTACTACAAAAAAAAATATTTTGCAAGCCCTTAACGAAAATATTTTGTTTTCCCTCATTTATTGCCGCAGTTTTTGGTGAAAGTATTGACTTTTCGGCAGTTTTTTGATAAAATTTATTGCGATATATCTCACGCGGCAAAATCAAACGCTTTTGCCGCTCAAAACAAAAAGAAAGGCAGTGTTTTACATAATGAAAAAACTAATGCTGGGGAACGCGGCCGTTGCACGCGGCGCATATGAAGCCGGAGTGCGTGCCGTTTCCTCATATCCCGGCACTCCGAGCACGGAGATAACGGAAAATATCGTAAAATACGACGACATCTACGTTGAATGGGCGCCGAACGAAAAGGTTGCGGCCGAGGTTGCCATAGGCGCGTCCATAGCCGGCGGGAGAGCCATGTCGTGCATGAAGCACGTGGGCCTTAACGTCATGGCCGACCCCGTGTTTACCGTAAGCTACACGGGCGTAAACGGCGGCCTTGTTTTCTGCGTTGCAGACGACCAGGGAATGCACTCGTCTCAGAACGAGCAGGATTCGAGACATTACGCGAAGGCTTCGAAAATAATGATGCTCGAGCCCTCGGACAGCGGCGAATGCAAGGACTTTACAAAAAAGGCTTATGAGCTTTCGGAGCAGTTTGACACTCCCGTATTTCTCCGCCTTTCAACAAGGGTTTCACATTCGCAGAGCCTTGTTGAGGAGGAGGAGCGTCCCGCGCAGCCGTTAAAGGATTACACAAAGGACGCCGGAAAATACGTTATGATGCCCGGCAACGCCATAAAGCGCCACGTTGTTGTTGAGGAAAGAATGAGAAAGCTTGAGGAATACGCCGAAACAACGGAGCTTAACCAAATCGAGGACAACGGCAGCGATATCGGCGTTATTGCCGCGGGCATCGCTTATATGTACGCAAAGGAAGCGCTCGGCGATAAAGTAAATTATCTGAAGCTCGGCATGGTTTACCCTCTGCCCGAAAGGCTTATAAAGGACTTTGCGTCAAAATGCAAAAAGGTATACGTTATAGAGGAGCTTGACCCGTTTATAGAGGAGCACTGCAAGGCAATAGGCGTTGACGTTACCGGCAAGGACGCGTTTACGTATCTCGGCGAATACACGCCGTCAATGATAAAAAAAGCCGTGCTTAACGAAAGCCCGGCAGAATTTGCATCGATAGACGAAGCGATACCTGTACGTCCGCCCGTAATGTGCGCGGGCTGCCCGCACAGAGGCGTGTTCTACGTTTTAAAGAAGCTCGGGCTTACCGTATCGGGCGACATAGGCTGCTACACGCTCGGAGCCGCTGCGCCGCTGCAGAGCATAGACACAACGATATGCATGGGCGCGTCGGTAAGCGCCGCTCACGGCATGGCGAAGGTCCGCGGCGCGGAATTCGGCAAAAAGCTCGTATCGGTAATAGGCGATTCAACGTTTATGCACTCGGGCATAACTGGGCTTGTTGATATAGTTTACAACAAAGGAAACAACACAATAATAATACTCGATAACTCAATAACGGGCATGACGGGCCATCAGGACAACCCCACAACGGGCTGGACTATCCGCAAGGAGCCCACAAAGCAGGTTAATCTTATAACGCTCTGCAAGTCGATAGGCATAGAGCACGTTACGGTTGCCGACCCGTTTGACGTAAAGCTGTTTGAAAAGGTTGTCAGGGAAGAAACGGAGCGCGAGGAGCCGTCCGTTATAATAGCGCAGAGACCGTGCGCGCTTTTGCCCAACATGAGGAAGAAATACACCGGCCGCTGCACAATAACCGATAAGTGCAAAAAGTGCAAAATGTGCATGAAGCTCGGCTGTCCCGCAATATCGCTTGACGGCGACGCCGTAAAGATAGACACAACACAGTGCAACGGCTGCGGACTTTGCGTAAACGTTTGTCCGTTTGAAGCGATAGAAAAGGAGGATTGATCATAAATGAATATAATGATCGTTGGCGTAGGAGGACAGGGTACTCTTTTGGCAAGCCGTATCCTCGGAGACGTTGCAATAAAAATGAATTATGACGTTAAGGTAAGCGAGGTCCACGGCATGAGCCAGCGCGGCGGAAGCGTTGTTACATATGTAAAATACGGCGAAAAAGTATATTCGCCGATAATAGACAGAGGCGAAGCCGATATTGTGCTTGCGTTCGAGATACTTGAAGCGTACAGGGCGCTGCCGTATCTTAAAAAGGGCGGAAAAATAATAGCCAACACACAGCAGATGAACCCGATGCCCGTTATAACGGGCGCAATGGAATATCCTTCGGATATTGAGAAAAAGCTTGCCGAAAAGGCGGATCTTCAGGCGGTCGATGCGCTTTCGGCGGCAAAGGAAGCCGGAAACATCAAAGCCGTAAACGTTGTGCTTATAGGCCTTCTGGCAAAGAGCACGGACGTTGCCAAGGAGATTTGGCTTGACGCGATAAAGGAAACAGTACCCGAAAAGTTCCTTGACGTAAACTTAAAGGCATTTGAAATAGGATATAACATGTAATGGAAATTCTTGTTGCGGCCGCAGCAATTGCCGCGGCAGCCGCATTGGCGGTACTATGGATAATACGTTCCAAAAAGAAATCAAAATGGAAGCATTATATAGAAAGTCAAAATAATGAACCTAAAATTTAAAGGAGGTATAGACCGATGTCGATATTTCAGCCGGAAATTGAGACAATGTCCCGCGAGGACATAAGAGCATTGCAGCTCGAAAGACTTAAATGGCAGGTAAAGCGCGTTTACGAAAACGTGCCGATGTACAGGGAGCGAATGGATGAGGCCGGCGTAAAGCCCGAGGATATTCAATCGCTCGAGGACCTTGCAAAGCTGCCGTTTACAACAAAGCAGGATTTGAGGGATTATTATCCGTTTGATCTGCTTGCCGTTCCCAAAAAGGATATAGTAAGAATACAGGCGTCGTCCGGCACAACGGGCAAGCAGATAGTTGCGGGCTACACAAGAAACGACCTTGAAATGTGGGCGACCGGCTTTGCGCGCCAGCTCACCGCCGCGGGCGGAACAAACAAATCGATAGTTCAGGTTTCCTACGGCTACGGCCTGTTCACGGGCGGCCTGGGAGCTCACCAGGGCGCCGAAAAGATAGGCGCAATGGTTATCCCCACTTCCTCCGGGAACACAGAAAGGCAGATACGCTTCATGTGCGACCTCGGTACAACGCATCTTTGCTGCACGCCGTCGTATGCGATGTATCTCGGCGAAACGGTAAGGGAAATGGGCGTTAAAAGCCAGCTCAAATTAAAAGCCGGCATATTCGGCGCGGAGCCGTGGACAGAGGAAATGCGCGCCCAGATAGAGGAAACACTCGGCATAAAGGCACACGACGTATACGGCCTTACGGAGATAATGGGCCCGGGCGTTTCATATGAATGCCATATGCAGAAGGGCATGCACATCTGCGAGGATATGTTCATCCCCGAAATAATAGATCCCGATACGGGCGAGGTGCTCCCCGAAGGTTCTTTCGGCGAGCTTGTTTTCACAACGATAACAAAGGAAGGCCAGCCGCTTATCCGTTACCGCACAAGAGACCTCTGCACGCTCGATTATTCGCCGTGCGAATGCGGCAGGACCCACGTGAGAATGAGAAAGCCGGCCGGACGCACGGACGATATGCTCATCATCCGCGGCGTAAACGTATTCCCGTCGCAGATAGAAGAAGTGCTGCTTAAAAACAGCATTGAGGTATCGCCGAATTACCAGATACTTGTTGACCGCGTAAACAACACCGACACGCTTGACATAAACGTTGAGCTCAGCCCCAAATTCAAGGGCAACGTCGATGACGAAAAGAAGAGCCTTGAAACACAGCTCCATTCGATGCTCGGCATAAAGGCGAAGGTACACCTTCTCCGTCCGAAGTCGATCGTCAGAAGCGAGGGCAAGGCGAAGAGAGTTATTGATAACAGAAATCTCCACGACTGATATTGGGGGCTGTCGATTTTATCGCAGCCCCTTTTATTATCTCACTCGTTCTCCGGCTGCGGAGCCTTCAGCTGCGGAATAAAGCTCTGCGCTATTTTATTTTTGCCGCGCTTTTTTATATAAACAAAGCCTATCGCCGAGAATACAACGGCGCCTATGCAGTTTACTATCAAATCCTTCATCGTATCGGCTATCCCGACGTCAAGATACCCGCCCGTATACTCATACGCGCCGCGCACGCCGTCTTTTACCCCGTTTATAACGACGCTCGAAATATCGCGTATTATTACCGGGTCGTTTAAGCCGCTCGGATTGAGCGCAACGGACGATACCGCGCCCGCAAACGCGTCCTTCTGCATATCCGTAAGGAAAAAATGATCCATCGCAAACTCAAAAAATTCCCACACAACTCCCGTCGTCATGGAAAAGCAAAACGATACAAACGCCACAAAAAACGGCGACATATTCATATGTATCTTCGGGTTGTTGTTTAAAATATCTATCATCGTAAACCCGACGGCGGACATCAGAAAGCCGTTCATCGTATGCAGCACGGCGTCCCAGTACGGGAAGCGCGTGTAAAAGCTCTGTATTTCTCCCAAAATCTCCGCCGCAAAAATAAACAGCACAATTGTTATTTCCATTGCGTTTGGCAGCTTGATATTGAATTTCTTATCCGCTATCATCGGGATATTGAAAAGCGCAAGCGTGAGCAGACATATAAATGAGTTATGGTAATTCTCCATTCTGAACTGGTCTATAAGCGTTGCTATAACAATAAGCTCCATAACCGCATATATTATCCTCACGGTACGCGGCTTTTCAAACGATTTCGGCTTTTTAAAAATTTCCCTTTTGCTTTTTCTTGCTCTTTCCTTGTTTCTTTTACTCATTTCCGTTCCCTTTCGGCATGATGCAGTCTTTTTCCTCAATATATCTTACTATATTTATTTCCCAATGTCAAGTACGCCGCAATGCACAAAAATTTCTCACGCACAAAAAACGCAAAATAACTTTACTAATTGCCGTAATTATGTTATAATATTAACAAAACAGTGATGAGAGGATATTGCCAATGGATGAGAACAGGAGAGTGCCCGCGGTGGTGATAAAGCGTCTCCCGCGCTATTACCGCTATCTGGGCGAGCTTTTAAAGCAGGATATAAAGCGCATATCGTCGGGCGCACTGAGCCAGAAAATGAACGTAACGGCTTCCCAGATAAGGCAGGACTTTAATTATTTCGGCGGCTTCGGGCAGCAGGGCTACGGCTACAACGTGGAATATCTTTATAAGGAAATAGGCTCTATTCTGGGTCTGAACGACGGCGACACAATGATAATAGTCGGCGCGGGAAACCTCGGGCGCGCGCTTGCGAGCCATTCAAACTTCGAAAAGCGCGGCTTTAAGCTTGTGGGCGTTTTTGACGTGAACGAAAATATTATCGGTTCAACGATAAACGGCGTTAAAGTCATGCACATAAACGAGCTTGAGGCCTTTCTTGCCAAAAACAGGGTCGATATTGCAATACTCACAACTCCGAAGCGCGCCGTGCAGGAGGTGGCGGAGCGTCTTGTAAAGGGCGGAGTTATGGGGCTTCTGAATTTTTCTTACGCGGAGCTTTCGCTTCCGCATAACGTTGCCGTTGAAAACGTGCATATATCCGACCCCATGATGACGCTTTCATACAAAATAAAACAGGCAAGAGAGGGGCGTCCCGCATGAAAACGATAGCGTTTGTAGGTCCGAGCGGCACGGGCAAAAGCTACCGTGCAACGGCCGTTGCGCGCCAAAACGGCGCCGACGGCATAATCGACGACGGTATACTCATATCCCACGGCAAGCTGCTTGCCGGCACGTCCGCAAAAAAAGAGCCGACAAGGATAGCGTCGGTCAAGCACGCGCTTTTTATGGGCGACAGCCATGCCGGCGAGGTGAAGGCCGCGCTCAGGGAAAACAACATACAATGCCTTATGATACTCGGCACGTCGGACGGCATGGTTCAGAAAATCGCGGCGCGGCTCGGCGTCGGCCCCATAGAAAAAATAATCCGCATAGAGGACGTTGCAACGCCCGAGGAGATGCAGACGGCAAAATCGATGCGCCTTAACCAGGGTCAGCACGTAATACCCGTGCCGACGTTTGAAATAAAGCACGATTTTTCGGGGTATTTCCTCCATTCGCTTCGTATGCACAGATTAAGAAAGGCGTTCGGGGACAGCGGCGACGACGGCGGCTCAAAATCGATAGTACGTCCGACGTTCAGCTATATGGGCGACTTCACAATATCCGACAACGTGTTAAAAGCGATAGGCAAACACGAGGCGGAAAAGCTTGACGGCGTTAAAATAGCCGATATAAACATCAGAAAAACAAACCACGGGCTGCACCTCGACGTTTCCGCCACGCTCGATTACGGGCTGGACATACGCAGCGTATCGCACAGCATTCAGCGCCGCATAAAAAACAGCATAGAGCAGTATACGTCGTTAAACGCACGCCGCGTCCACATATACGTTAAGGGGCTGAATATAAAATAATTAAGCCCATGCCCGAACGGCCGGTTCGGGAACGGGATTGAAAGGGAAATATATGAACGAGATACTTGATAAGCTTAATCCTGCGCAGAAAGAAGCGGTTACCTGCACCGAAGGTCCGCTTCTTATTGTTGCGGGCGCCGGCAGCGGGAAAACAACGGTGCTCGTAAACAGGATAGCATATATAATAGACCGCGGGCTTGCCGCGCCGTATCAAATACTTGCGCTTACGTTTACAAACAAGGCGGCGCGCGAAATGAAGGAGAGGATAACGGCGCTTCTGCCGGGCTTCAGCGGCGATATGTGGATCGGCACGTTCCATTCGATATGTGTAAAAATACTGCGCCGCCATATCGACCTGCTCGGCTACTCAAACGACTTTGTGATATACGACACGATAGACTCCCGCGCCGTGATGAAGGAATGTATACGCGAGCTTGACCTTGACGACAAGCAGTTCACGCCGCGCGGCGTGCTGTCCGTAATAAGCGGGGCAAAAAACAATTCGATGGACGCGGACACGTTTGAAACGATATACAAAAACGATTTCAGAATGTCCGTTATAGCGCAGCTTTACAAGCTGTATCAGCAAAAGCTCAAAAAAAGCAGCGCCGTTGATTTTGACGACCTTTTAATAAATACGGTAAAGCTGCTGAGCCTGAATCCCGATTTGCTCGAACGGTATCAAAACAGGTTCAGATATATACTTGTCGATGAGTATCAAGACACAAACAACATACAGTATCTGCTTATAAGCCTGCTTGCCGGCGGTCATCACAACATATGCGTCGTGGGCGACGACGACCAGAGCATATACAAGTTCCGCGGCGCAAACGTCGGGAATATACTGAGCTTTGAAAGCGATTACGAGGACGCAAAGCGCGTAACGCTCGACCAGAATTACAGAAGCACGCAAACCATACTCGACGCGGCAAACGCCGTTATCTCCCATAACGGCAGCCGCATGGAAAAAAAGCTGTGGACGTCAAACGGCGGCGGCAGCAAGCTGCACGCATTTACGGCGCGCGACGAATACGAGGAAGCGCGGTTTATTGCGCGGACGATAAAAAAGCAGCATGACGAAGGCGGCGCACGCTTCGGCGATTTTGCCGTGCTATACCGCACAAACGCGCAGTCGCGCGTGCTTGAAGAAATATTCATGCGCGAAGCCGTTCCGTACAGAGTCCTTGCCGGGCTGCGCTTCTACGACAGAAAAGAAATAAAGGACATTGTCGCATATCTTCGCCTGCTTTCAAACACAAGCGACGACACAAGCCTGCGCCGCATAATAAACGAGCCTAAACGCAAAATCGGCGCGGCAACGGTCGATAAGCTTACGGCTGCGTCCATAGCCGACGACTGCAGCGTTTACGACATAATAAAAAACGCCGACGCGTATGCGGACGAGCTTAAATCCTCCGCGGGACGGCTTAAAGAGTTTTACGCGCTTATAGAAAGCCTCAGAAAGCTTGTTGACACGATACCGCTGACGCAGCTCATAACGCGCGTCATAAACGACACCGGCTATCTTGCCATGCTCGAGGCCGAGGATACGCAGGAGAGCCTTACGCGTCAGGAGAACATAAACGAATTTATAAACGTTGCGGCGGAATTTGAAAAGAACCCCGAATATAACGGCAGGCTTTCGGAATTTCTTGAGGGCGTATCGCTCATTTCCGACATCGACAGCTACGATGAGGACGAGGACGCCGTTGTTATGATGACGATACACAGCGCAAAGGGGCTGGAATTCCCCACGGTGTTCCTCACGGGGCTTGAGGAGGGGCTTTTCCCCGGCATGAAGTCGATAACGAGCGAGGACGACATCGAGGAGGAGCGCCGGCTCTGCTACGTTGCAATAACGCGCGCAAAAAAGGATCTGTATCTTACAAAGGCGCGTTCGCGCACGGTGTTCGGCAAGACCGTCCCGGCGCGCGCATCGCGGTTTTTTGAGGAAATCCCGAAGGAATACACGGAGGATCTCTCGGCGCCCGCATCGCTTGCAAAGAGCTTTGTCCGTTCGGCGGGAAAAAGCATGTCGGACTATTTCTCGGGCGGCGATGCGCAGAGCGACCCGCTCGACTTTAACAAGGGCGATATTGTTGAGCACCGCAAGTTCGGACGCGGCACCGTTGTCAGTGTAAAGCAGTTCGGTAAGGATGCGATACTTGAAATAAATTTTGAATCGATAGGGTATAAGCAGCTTATGGCAGCATTCGCCAAACTAAAAAAATTATAGTACCAGGGGGGCTTTCGCCCCCCTGGACCCCCCTTTTTTTAATCTGCATCAAATTCCATAATAACCTTAAACAGATCGCCGTCCGTTCTTACGGCAAACGTGCCGCCGCACGCCTCCGTATAGCTCTTTGCTATGGCAAGCCCAAGCCCGTTGCCATCCTCGGTCCTTGATTTGTCGCCTCTCACAAAACGCTCCGTTATCTCGTTATCATCGAATTCCATTCTGTACGACGCAATGTTTTTAAGCTCAACAGCCGCCTTTTCGCCGCGCCGCTCGGCCGTTATATAAACGCGCGTGCCGTGCATCGCGTATTTTAATATGTTCCCGATAAGGTTGTTCATTACTCTCGACAGCTTGCGTCCGTCTGCCGTTATAAACAGCTCGTCGTCCGTTTTTACGATAAATTCCAGTCCCGAATTTTTTATTTCGTTGTCAAGCTCGCCCATCGTCTGGTTTATGAGCAGTCCGATGTTAAGGCGTTCAAGCTTTATATCCTCGTTTCCGCTTCGGATTTTTGAAATATCGAACAAATCGGCAGTGAGCTTTTTGAGCCTGTCGCTCTTTTTTTCGATTATCCTGACGTAATCGGCCGCTTCGTCGGGCTTAAGCTCCATATCGAGCAGCAGCTTCGTATAATTTATTATGGAGGTCAGCGGCGTTTTCAAATCGTGCGAAACGTTTGTTATAAGCTCCGTTTTCATCCGCTCCGCCCTGACCCTTTCCTCGACCGACGACGCCATGCCGCCGCCTATTTCGTTTATGCTTTTCGCAAGAACGCCGTAATCGGGGCTTTTAAGCGGTTCTATCTTATAAGAAAGATTGCCGCCGCGGATTTCGTCAATGCCGCGCTTTATTTCGTCAAGCTCCTTAAACCTCAGCGCAAGCGCAACGCACGCCGCGGCAAACGCGATAAGCGCTCCGATAATGCCGAATATCAGCACTATGACCGTATAAACGGCCAGCGCCGCCGCGGCTGTTGCCCCCGCTTTCTGCGCGCCGAGAATCCTCGCCGAATCGGCAATGCGGAGGCAGGCTCTTTTTATAAAGCGGCATACGGCTTTTATTCCTCGCCATAAAAGCTTCAGCGCTTTAAATATGACGCTGCGCTCCAAAAACCGCTTGCTTTTTATGTTTCTTATCATCGACTGCGCAAGCGCCGTCACGGCGGCGGCCGTCAGAACGCCTATGCCCGCCGCGGCAAATATCATGCCGTCGTTTGAGCGCGACACAACGTCAAGCAGTATTACAGCAACGGCGCACGCTCCGCCTACGCCAATGCCGCATGCAAGCGCAAGCGTTATTTCGGAATACATCCTGTCTGCTAAAAGCCCGTGGATTTCGCTGTCACCGTATTTTCTGCCGCAGACAAGCATCAGATATATAAACGACGCAAGCCATATTATACCCAGGAATACAATATCCCTCAGCGCATTGCCGAACACCGTCCCGCATTCCTCGGCTTTAAGCAAAATGCTTTCGGCGTAATCATTGTCAACGGCAATATAGACCTTCATTTGCCTGTCCGCTGCAAACACACCGGCGTCTATCGTGTCTTCAAGGTAAACGTCGCTCGGGGTGCTGTAATAAATATAGCGGTAATCCGATTCTTTATAATCATCAAGTTTTTTGCCGCTGTCAAGCTTTATGCCGTCCGTTTCGATATAATAATCAACCGCGCCCTCGGGATATGACGACACCGTAAAAGCTATGTTCCGCTTTAGCTCCTCCGCGGGGCTGCCGGACGGCTCCGGCGGCGTTTCAACATCGCCCGCGTCCTCATCCTCGCTTTCGGCAGCGGCTGCTTTATATTCTTTTTCGTATTCTTTTTCGGAAACATAAATATTTACCGAGCTGTATATATCGCGCGCAGGCATTGCCGCTTCGCACTCCGGGTCGATCGCAAGCCCGACTCCGCCGTATTTTTCATGGTAATTGCCTATAAATCCGCCCGATATGCAGACTGCCGCAAACACAGCCGCAAGGCTTATAAGGAATACAGCCGTTTTTGTTATATTTGAATAAACTACCCTTTTCATTTCCAAAGCTCCTTTCGTTTTTCCTATACGATTTTGTAGCCTATCCCCCACACCACTTTAAGATAGCGCGGCTCCTTCGGATTTATTTCTATTTTTTCGCGGATATGGCGGATATGGACGGCTATTGTTCCGTCGCCGACAACACTTTCCTCATTCCAGACGCTCCTGTATATATCCTCCGAGGAAAACACCCTGCCGCGGCCACGGCATAAAAGCTCGAGGATTTTATATTCTATCGGCGTAAGCCTTACCTGTTCGCCGTCAACGGTAACCGTTTTCGATTCGGTATCGAGCACAAGTCCGTCTATAACGATGCGACCGCTCTTTTTCTCCATTGCGCCGAGCTGCGTATAGCGTCTGAGCTGCGATTTCACGCGCGCAACAAGCTCCGGCGGGTCAAACGGCTTTGTTATATAATCGTCCGCGCCGGCGGTCAGGCCGAGGATTTTATCCGCGTTTTCCGATTTCGCCGATATGATTATAACGGGGATATTTTTTGTTTCGCGCAGCTTCATAAGCGTTTTTATGCCGTCAAGCTTCGGCATCATAACGTCAAGCAGCATAAGCTGTATATCGTTTTCCGACAAAAGCTCCAGCGCATCTATGCCGTTGTACGCCTTAAAAACGCCGTAGCCCTCACCTTTTAAAAATATTGCGATGCTGTCAACTATCTCCCTGTCGTCGTCAACTATCATAACGTTCATGTCGTCCTCCCCTTTCACCGGTTTTATTATAGCATAATATCCTTAAGATTTACCGTAAAGATTTATTAAGAATTTCTTAAGATTGCTTTGCTCCGTTTTAAAATGCCCGCGGCTCTTTCCGGCAGCAAAAAAACGGGATTGCCGCCTTCAGCAAAAATCGCTCAAAGCGGCAGTCCCGTCAATTCTCCTTTGTTGTCAGCAAATAATATTCCAGATCGCGGTATTCCCTTAATACCTCCGGCTCAAGCACGTCGTTTTCGAGCCATTCGCCGTCTGTGCTGTAATGCCCGAACGCATTTATTGCCGGCACTTCCTCCCTTACCTTATCAACAAAATTATTTACGCTGTTTTTCGGCAGCCCCGCCGTTTCAAGCAGCAGGTTCTGAAGGTAATTTGTGCTCGTTACAATGCCGTCCTTTTCCTCGATATCGTAATTTGCCCAGATCAAAAACGGCACGGTGTAACGGTTCACGGCCTCCTCATCGGTTAAATCGTCAAGGCTCTTGCCGTAGAGCTCCTCATAAAAGCCCTGCTCTATTGCCGGCTGGTGATCGCCGAACAGCAGTATTACCGTCGGCTCGTCCCACTGCTCAAACCAGTCTATAAGCTCGCCGAACGCAATATCGCTCTCGCGCACAAGCGACAGATACTGCTCCGCCTCGGGATACTCGTTTTTCATACCGAGAATGTTTACCGTATCCTGCCAGTTGCCGAGATTATATTTATAGCCGCCGTGATTCTGCATTGTTATATTAAATATAAACATCGGCTCGCCCGGTTCTTTTTCGGTGAACTGGTTTATCGCCGCGCTGTATGACGTTCTGTCGCTCATATAGCAGCGTATATATTCAAACTGATTGCTGTCCTGATAATCTCCCATATTGTCCATGCTTATGAAATTATCGAAGCCCATCAGCCCGTAAACCTTTTCCCTGTTCCAGCCGCGCGCGTAATAGGGATGAAGCGCTATCGTTTCATAGCCCATCGAGCTTAAATGACTGCATATCGAATACGGCTGCGGCGTTGTGAGATACTGCAGGTAAGGCGCGCTGCCCTGCGGCAGCAGACCCATTGTCATACCCGTCAAAAACTCAAACTCCGAATTGCACGTATACCCGCCGAACGGCGAAACGATAAGCTGTCCTCTTACCGTATTTTCCTTTAAGCCTCTTATAAACGGCATATAGTCAACGTCCGTTTCAAAATCGCCCACAACGCTTAAATCGGCAAGGCTTTCGTTCATGACAACGAGAATATTCGGCTTGTCGCCCGCCGGTGCGGTTGTGTTGTTTTCCGTCAAAAGCGCCGTCATTTCGCTCTCGTCATAGCCCTCCGGCGTACTCAAAGACATTCTGCGCGCGTTTATATAAAAGCTTACGGCAATACCGTGCGTGTTGTTTGCGTGGTATTGGTCAAAGAAATCCATATCTATATCGTCAAAGCTCATCATCCCGAACGGTATCGTAACGGCAAGGAAAAACGCGCCGCCCGCCGCCGGGCAGATTATATTCTTATGCTTAAACGTAAGCTTATACGAAAACTTCCACACCATAATGATAAAAAATATAACAAGTATGCTTGCTATTATTATGGGATACCTGAGCCTGAACGTATATTGGTCAACGACGTTTACCGCGGTGCCTATCGCAAGGAAATCGCTCGGTATTAGCGGCGTGCCGCGGAACATCTGAACAACGTAGCACGCAAGCGTAAACAAATACGTTATTATTACAGTTATTATCGGCGCCCAGCGTATGCTGCGCGTTATTGCAAAAAGCAGCGCCATAAGCGTTGCGTACACAAGCACGTTCAAAAAATATATGCCTATCGAATATTCAGCCACTCCGGCAAAAATTATCGATACCTGCATACAGAGAAACGGCGTCAGCGCCACGGCAGCCGCCGCGGCGGCGCGCTTCATAAACGTTGTAAACTCAACCCTGAGCGCTATAAGCCCCCATATCCCGAGCACCATAACGTAACACATTATATAGTCAAACACCGCAAATTCATCACCGTTTACAAACAAGCCGGTGTTTACGCTTATAAACGTCCAGAGCGCAAGCGTAATAACGCTTGCGGCCGCTACCTTCCAAATTTTATTAAGTGAAATCATTTTCATCTCCATTCCGCCGCCGAAGCGCCGGCATAAGCCATAGCATAAAAACGTATGCTATGATACGATATTTTTATACATAATGGTATATTGTATCACAAAACCTTTACTTATGCAATATGAAATTTACATAACCTCGCAAAAATTGCCGCTAAAGCTCCAGCGCGACAGTCACGGGCCCGTCGTTTATAAGCGACACCTTCATATCGGCGCCGAAAATGCCCGTTTCAACCTTAAGCCCGCTGTCTTTTAGAATTTCCGTAAATTTATTGTACAGCTCCTCGGCGCGCCCCGGCTCCATTGCGCCGTCAAACGACGGGCGCGTCCCCTTCCTGCAGCTCCAGTAAAGCGTGAACTGAGATACCACAAGCAGCCCGCCGCCGATGTCCTTTACGCTTAAATTTATTTTATCGTTTTCATCCGAAAAAACGCGCAGCCTAATTATTTTCTGCGCCATTTTTTCAAGCACGTCCTCCGAATCGTCCCTGCCGAACCCGACAAGAACGAGCAGGCCGTCGTCTATCGCGCCCGCAACGCTGCCGTCAACGGCAACGCTTGCGCCGCTTACGCGCTGAAGCACTGCTCTCATATTTTATCCTGTCCTTTCGTATACAAAAATATCAAAAGCGCTAAAGCTCAACACCGAGCTCCTCGGCCGCCGCCTGAAGGCTCTCCCACGCTTCATAAAGCTTTTCGAGCGTTTCGTTTTCATCATTGAGCTTTTCCGAAAGCTCTGTTATCCTTTCATAATCGGACGAGAGCGACGGGTCGGCAAGCTGCGTTTCAAGCTCCGATATGCGCTCCTCCGTTTCCGCGATTTCCTTTTCCGTCTTTTTCAGGTCGTTTGCGGCTTTCCTCTTTTCCGCTTCAAGCCGCTTCTGCTCCTTATAATCCGCCGCGCCGGACGACGCTTTCTTTTCCTCCGGCTTTTCGGCGTTCTGCGCAAGCGCCTTTAAATAATCGTCATAGCCGCCGTTAAAGCTTTTTAAGCCCTCCGGCGTAAGATAAAGCACGCGGTCGGCCGTTTTGTTTATAAAATAACGGTCGTGCGACACCATAAGCATAGTCCCGTCATAGCCCGAGAGCGCCTTTTCGAGCGCTTCGCGCGACTTTATGTCAAGATGGTTCGTCGGCTCGTCCATGATCAGCAAATTTGTCTTTTTAAGCATAAGCTTAACAAGCTCCACCCGCGCACGCTCGCCGCCCGACAGCTTTTTTATCTCCTTGAACACGTCCTCGCCGCGGAACAGGAACGATGCAAGAGCGTTTCTTATCTCCGTCTGCGTAAGCGCCGGGTAATCGTCGTATATTTCATCGAATATCGTTTTATCCATCGACAGGTTTTCCTGTATCTGGTCGTAATAGCCTGTCAGGATATTTGCGCCTATGCGGCATGAGCCCTCCGACGGCTCATACATGCCCATTATGATTTTTAAAAGCGTTGTTTTTCCGCAGCCGTTCGGGCCCAATATAAAAACCTTCTCGCCTTTTTTTATGAGCATATCGGCATGAGAAAAAATCCGCCTGCCGCCGAAGCTCATACCGAGATTTTCCGTCATAACAACGTCGTTTCCGCCGCCGCTTACCGCCTTAAACTCAAAGTGCATTTCATCTTCGGCGCTTACCGGCTCAACAAGCTCCTTCGCAAGCTTTTCTATAACCTTCATTTTGCTTTCCGCCGTGCGTATGTTGCGCTCGCGGTTCCAGCGGCGCTGCTGTTCGACTATGCCCTCAAGCCGCTCTATCTCACGCTTCGTGTTTTCGTAATTGCGCTCCTCCGTTTTTTTGTCTATCTCGCGCTGAACGGCATATGCGCTGTAATTTCCGTTAAACGTCCTTAAACGTCCGGCTTCAAGCTCAAACGTCCTGTTTGTTACGCGGTCAAGGAAATACCTGTCGTGCGAAATAACGATAAACGCACCCTTATAGCTCTGCAAAAAGCTCTCGAGCCACTCGACGCTTTCTATATCAAGATGGTTTGTCGGCTCGTCGAGCAGCAGCAGATTTGAGCTGCCGAGCAATATTTTGCCAAGCTCCACACGTGTTTTCTGCCCGCCGGAAAGCTTGCCGACGTCAAGCGAAAACTGCTCCTCCGAAAAGCCGAGCCCCAAAAGCACGCCGCGTATGCGGCTTTTGTAATAAAAGCCGTCAAGCTCCGAGAACTTATCCTGAAGCGCCGTCTGGCGGTCGATAAGGCTTTTCAAATCACCGTTTTTGTTTTCTATGTCAAAGCGGATATCGTCAAGCTCGCGTTCGATTTCGCGCACCTCGCCGAACACCTTGAGCATTTCCTCCCATATGGTGCAGCCGCTCTCGGCGCACGCGTACTGCTCGAGATAGCCTATGTTAAGCTCTTTGCTCTTGAATATTTCGCCGCCGTCAAAATCGGTTTCGCCGTTTATTATTTTAAACAGCGTTGATTTGCCCGCGCCGTTTACGCCGACAAAGCCTATTTTATCCGACGAATCAACATTAAAAGAAACGCCGTCAAACAGCGTTTCATCGAGAAACATTTTTTTAATATTGCTTGCTGTGAGTAATATCATGCTTTATCACCTGTTGGTTATTGTGTGCGGGCGTCCGCGCCCGAAAAAGCAAGCGGCGCTTTCTGCGGGGGATAAAACCCCCGCTTTTTCCGCAGCTTTTAAAATTCCGACATCGGGATTAAGCAGCCCGTTAATATCTTCTGCGCATATTCGGGGTCGGGACACCATTTGCCGCTCAGCTCCTCAAGCGTGCGTACCGTTCCCGCCCAGCTCATGCTCTTTACCGACTTATATCTGCCGTGCGGTTCGCCTACCGGTTCGACGCCAACATACGCTGCCATATGGTTAAAATGCGCCCTTACGCCCTCCTCCGGCGTTGCAAAGCTTTCGTGCGCGTCCTTTGCGTCGTCGTTTCTGCCGTAGACCTTAATGCCCGCCCAGTTGTTCATATCCTCCGAAACAACGCCCGTATACGTGCCGTAGCCCGTTTCAAGCGCCGCCTGCGCGTACAGCACCTCGGGGCGTATGCCCGTTATGCTGCCGTAATACCAATACGTCGGCGCAATATTTATAAACTTATCCGTTGCGCCGCGGCTTCTCGCCCATGCCTGCGCCTGCTCAACGCTTATCTGCGCTTCGCCGAGGATATTTGTCGAGCCGGTAAATTCCGTCTGCGCGCTGCCCGTATTATCGGAAGGCGATGCTGTGGGAGCGGCCGTCGGCGCGGCTGTCGGCGCTGACGTCGGGGCAGGCGTGGATAACGACTGCGCCTTTTCAGCCGCACGGCTTATTATGGTGCACGCCTCCGCTCTTGTGAGATATGCCTTTGGCCTGAAATTGCCGTTTGATCCCGTTATTATACCGTCGGCAACGGCTCTTGAAACGTAACCTCTGTAATCGTAATCTATCTTCGACGCGTCCGAAAATACCGAATGGAGCATATTGTCGTAATCCGATGAATAACCGAGCACCGAGCCTATAAGCGCCGTAAATTCCTCGCGCATTATATCATCTCCGCCGTTAAACGACGTTTCCTTCTTCGGCATATACGGCTCCACCGCGTTTATATACTCGTAATCCCATGATGCGCTGTCTGTGTCGTCATACGAATTTGAGCCTGTGTCCGCAAGGCCGAATGCCGATGCGACCATTTTTGCCGCCTGCGACCTTGTCAGCCTGTCCTCGAGCATAAGATCGCCGCCGTCGCCTGTTAATATATTGTTCTGCGTGCAGAACTCAACGCCCGTTATTGCCCACGGATACTGCGCGCGCCAATCGGTTGTACGCGCAAAAACGGTAACAGCCGCCGAACCGGCAAATGCCGAAAGCAGTATAAGAGATATTATTTTCTTCATTAACAATCGAAATCCTTTCCAATATTAAAACTATTAAAACCGTATCTGTAATTTTACGGTATCGATAATATTTGTGATACTTATGTATTTTATATATCTCGGTGTTCCGCGCATTTTTCGCATTTTTTTAACACGGAAACTCCGCTACCATACATTATACACGTTCTTCGGAAAAAAATCAAGAGTTTTTTACAAAAAAATTTCTCGGATGTTACAATCAGATTACATAAATTTAAAATAATCGGAAGCACCGCCGCCCGAGCGGGGGGCGCGGGGGCAGCGGCCCCCGCAAAAAATCACTGTTCGCTGTCCATTCTCAGCGCATCGTTAAGCCACCATTCGCCTATATCGAGCGCATGATAAAGATCCGTGCGCTCCGCACGGCGGTATACCTGACCTTCGCCTATCTTGCCCTCCGTGTTGTCTATGAGCTGTATGCGCACCTTTGACGTGCGCTCAAGCTGATCATTGTATTTCTCCTTCTCCTGAAGGTCGAGCGCAAGAATATATTTATCCTCGAGGTTCCCGTAATATATCCTGTCGCCGACACGGTAAAGTGGCTTGCCCCTGTAGGTCATCGTCTTTTTCTTTTTTGCCGCTGCCATATATCAACTCTCCTCTCATTATGTCCCTTATTTCTAATATTTTGTTCCTTTATTATAAATTATCCGCAGCCTTCGGTCTGTGAACATATATTATATCACATCTCAATAACTTTTTCAATAACCGGAACATATTTATTTGCATTTTTTCTTCCGAATATGCTTACGCCGGCATAAGCCGCCGCCGTTGCAGCAAGAGCGATAAGCACGGCCGGCGGTTCGCTGCCCGTTGCCGCGTTTGCCGCCGCATAGCATATTATAAAAACGGCAAGCGGCATAACGTACACCCATGCCGCCGCGCCCAGCACCTTTGACGAGCCCATTTCAAGCTCGACAACATCGCCCGCCTTCGCGCCTATTTTATTTTTTGCCGTAACAACCATTTCCCTGCCGGCGCAGTTAAGCCCGCACGAAGCGCAGTTATCGCCGCATGAAGAGCTTCGCCTTACCCTGACGCTTGCGCTGCCGCCGCTTGTGCTTTCAACGGTCCCAGTTTGTTTCATTTTCGTCCGAGCAGCTCCTTTGCGTGGTTTATTGCCGTTTCCGTTATATCGCCGCCGTCTATTATCCTTGCAAGCTCCGTAACGCGTTCCTCCGGCGAAAGCCTTTTAAGCGTTGTTGACGCCATTTCGCCGTCCGTATTCTTCTCGATAAGATAGTGGCTGTCAGCCGCGGCCGTAAGCTGCGGCAAATGCGTTATACATATAACCTGCTTCGTTTTTCCTATAAGCGCAAGCTTGTTTGCTATTTTAAGCGCCGTTGCGCCGGAAACGCCGGTGTCTATTTCGTCAAATATAAGCGTATCAACGCTGTCCGTTTCGGCAAGGATCGATTTTATCGCAAGCATAACTCTCGAAAGCTCGCCGCCGGACGCTATTTTAACAAGCGGCTTCAGCGGTTCGCCGGGGTTTGTGCTTATCATAAATTCCGTTCTGTCCGCGCCGTTTTCGCGGTATTCACCCGCCGGCTCAACAACGACGCAGAATTTTGATTTGTCCATATTAAGCTCATGAAGCGCCGCTTCTATTTTTCCCTCAAGCGTTTCTGCGGCCGCCGCACGCTTTTTTGAAAGGCGTTCCGCCGCCGCGGCAAGCTCCTTTTGAGCGGCGGAGAGCTCGCCGCGCAGCTTTTCCGCAAGCTCGCCGCTCATGTTTATTTTGTCAAGCTCCTCCCGGGCGCGTGCGCCGAACGCGTTTATTTCGGGTATCGTTCTGCCGTATTTGCGCTTCAGCTTCGATATTAAATCAAGACGCTCCTCCGTTTCGTCGAGCGTTTCCTCGTCAAAGTCTATCGTGCCGGCAAACGACGAAAGCTCGTGAGCGCTGTCCTCGATCGAGTACATCGCGTTCTGCACCGCCTCATATACGCCCCTAAGCTCGTCGCTCAAATCAGCCACTCCCGAGAGCGCGTCCGCGGCTATGCTCAATCCGTCGTATGCCGACGGCGCGTCGCCGTTATCATACAGGTTTGCATACGCTTCGTTCACGGAGCTTGATATGCGTTCCGCATTGCGGCACATTTCGCGCAGTTTTAAAAGCTCCTCCTCCTCGCCGTCCGTAAGCGACGCCGAGGTTATTTCCTTTATCTGATATTCAAGCAGGTCAATGCGCTGCATTTTTTCACGCTCGTCCGTTTCAAGGCTTTTCAATTCCCTTCGGATTTCGCGGCACCTTTTATAAACGGCGCGGTACGCTTCAAGCTCCGCGTCGGTTTTGCCGTAGCCGTCAAGAAACAGCATATGCTTCGACGGCGTAAGCAGCGCCTGGTTATCGTGCTGACCGTGGATATTTATAAGGCAGTCGGCGATCTCGCGCAAAAGCGACAGCGTAACGGCGGCGCCGTTTATGCGCGCCGTGCTTTTCCCTTCGCTTGTCAGCGTGCGGCGGATTATTATTTCATCGTCCTCGCAGTCTATATCGTTTTCCTCAAGCAGTTCCCTTGTGCGCGCGTTTATATCAAACACCGCCTGCACCGACGCTTTTTCCGTTCCGTAGCGGACGAGCTCCTTGCTTGCGCGCTCTCCGAGAATCATATTTATGGAATCTATTATTATCGATTTTCCCGCGCCCGTTTCGCCCGTGAGAACGTTAAGGCCGCCGTCAAGCTCCACCTCGAGCGCATCTATAACCGCTATATTTTTTATGCTAAGGTTTGTCAACATATGCCGTACCTCATTTAAACATACTGCGCAGCTTTTTAACAAACTGCTCCGCCCGCTCCGGGTCGTGGGCTATTATAAGTATGGTATCGTCGCCGGCTATTGAGCCGACAAAATCGGCCGACATCCTCTCGTCTATAAAAGCGCACATCGCCTGCGCCATGCCGGGATACGTTTTTATAACGACCGTGTGCATTGCGCAGCTCACTTCGATTATCGTTTCCGCAAACGAACGGACCGCCGCCTCGCTGTGACCCTTTGCCGCGGGCGGCATTGCGTATACCGACCCATCCGGCGACGGAGTTTTGATAAGCCCGAGCTCCTTTATATCGCGCGACACCGTTGCCTGCGTGACCTTTATGCCCTCTCTGTCCAGTATTTCAACAAGCTGGTCGTGCGTTTTTATAGGCTGCTCCTGTATTATTTTTGCGATCCTGCTCTGTCTTTTATACTTCATCTTATAACTCCTCCCGCTGTTTTACGATAATTTTTTCAAAACCGTATCGTAGAATGAGTAGCTTCCCGTTTTTATCATCGAAAATCTGTAGTTTGAGCGCGTTATACGCACTTCGTCGCCGGGGCGTATGCTCCCTATCACATCGCCGTCGGCCGAAACCACCGCCCCGTTATCGGGATACGCCTCGTCAAGCTTAACAACAAGCTCCTTATCGGGCGGCAGCACCGCGCTCCTTACCGACAGCATATGCGCGCATATCGGCGTTGCAACGTACAGCTCCATCTGCGGATCGATAACAGGCCCGCCCGCCGATATTGAATAGCCCGTTGACCCTGTGGGCGTTGCTATTATAAGCCCGTCGGCCGTGTAGCGGTTTACAAGCTCGCCGTTTGTGTAGAGCTCGATTGCTATAAGCTTTGCGCCCGCGTTTTTTGACGTTACTATATCGTTAAGCGCATGGGTGCAGACTATGCTCCTGCCGCCGCGGATAAGCTCAACGCGCATCAGCATCCGCTTTTCAACGCCGAAATCGCCCGATAACAGCTTATCGAGCGCGCCTTCTATATTGTCAAGCTCCACCTCCGTCAAAAAGCCCACCCGGCCGAGGTTTATGCCGAGCACCGGCAGGCTGCGCCTTGCACATTCGGCAGCATTCTGAAGCATCGTCCCGTCGCCGCCGAGCACTATAAGGCAGTCGGATCCGTCAAGCAGCGCCGCAAGGCTCCCGTATTCCGCGTTTATGACGCTTGTTTTGTATTTTTCCTCCAAAAGCAATTCCGCCCTGCCGTTAAGATATTCGGCTATCCTGCGCGTGTTCGCAAGACCGGCGTCCTTGCCCGCATTTGGTATCAACCCTATCTTTTTCATGCTTTTCTCTCCCGTGTACGCTGCGCGATATGTATATTTATTCACATTATACACCATGACGCCGTTTTTTTCAAGACCTTTATTGATATTTTATTTTATATATGGTATAATGGCTTAAACGATCCCATCATCATTTAAAGGAGCTTCATCGATGATACACATAATAACGGGCTGCGGAAAGGGCAAGACGTCGGCCGCCGCCGGCATGGCGGTACGCATGAGCGGCGCGGGCGGGCGCGTGCTTTTTGCCCAGTTTTTAAAGGGCTCGCCCTCGGGCGAAGCAAGCGTGCTTTCAAAAATAAACGGAATAAACGTTATGCGCCTTTCAAAAAACTACGGCTTTTCAAAAAACATGACCGCCGATGATAAATCGGCAGTAAAAAAGGAGCACGGCAAAATGCTTTTTGAAGCCGTTTCCGGGAAATACGATATGGTAATACTTGATGAAATTTTCCCCGCGCTGTCGCTCGGGCTTGCCGACGGGCAGCTTTTCGAAAATGCTCTCGGCGGTGGGTATGAGCTTGTTCTGACGGGGCGCGGCGCGCCCGATTATCTTTTCGAACGCGCGGATTACGTTTCCGAAATAAAAAAAATAAAACACCCGTTTGACCGCGGAATCACTGCGCGGCGCGGGATAGAATACTGACAGGAGGAGGCAACGGCCATGACAAAAAAAGAACGCGCGGCGCTTGCCGCGGAGCTGCTCGAAAAAGAATATCCCGAGGTGAAATGCTCGCTCAATTACTCAAATCCGCTTGAAATGCTCATTGCAACGCAGCTCAGCGCTCAATGCACCGACGCACGCGTAAACATAGTTACGGAGGAGCTTTTCAAGCGCTACAAAACGGCTCGGGACTACGCCGACGCCGACATTGAGGAATTGCAGGATTACATACGCTCGGCGGGCTTTTACAAAAACAAATCAAAAAACATAATCGCCTGCTGCAAAAGGCTTGTTGAGGTTTACGGCGGCGAAGTGCCCGATACGATGGAGGATCTGCTCACGCTTGCCGGCACAGGCAGAAAAACGGCAAATCTCGTGCTCGGCGATATTTTCGGCAAGCCCGCCGTTGTTGTTGATACTCACTGCATACGCCTTTCAAACAGGATAGGCCTTACATCAAGCAGGGAGCCGGAAAAAATAGAGCAGGAATTAAAAAAGCTCGTTCCGCCCGAAAAGCAGCTCGGGCTGTGCCACCGCTTCGTTTACCACGGGCGCGCCGTCTGCACCGCAAGAAGCCCGAAATGCACCGAATGTTCCGTCCGTCCCGCCTGCAAAATGACGGGCGTTGACAAAAAATTCACCGAACAGCCGCAAAAGGCGGAAAAGAAAAAAACCGAAAAGAAAAAAACTGAAAAGAAGGGATAAGCTATGGGCGGATTTCTCGGTTTTACAGGCAGCTTTCTTATACTTGCCGCCGCGGCGGGAGTTATTATGCGTTTCTTTTCGGAAACGGGGAACGTTTCAAAAAAGCGCATTGCCGACATTTCATACTCGCTTGCGCTATCGGCAGCGTCGGGTTTTATATATCTTGCCGTCCTTGCGTTTATAAAAACGTGTCTTTACGGAGCGGTAAATATATCCGACGCCGCCGCCCTTTTTGACTGCGGCGAAATACGCGAAGGGCTGCTCGGGCACATTATGCTCGGCGATTCCGGCACGGCCGCTGCCGTTGTTTCGTTCGGCGGGGCGTGGGCCTTTGTATATTTTACGATGCTTGCGGCGGAGCGCGCCCTCGGGGCGGACATATCGCGCGCCGCGTGTATTTTCGCCGTGTTTTTCCCGTATGCGTTCATGCTGTTTTCGCCGTCTTATATATCGCTTGTATGCGCCGCCGCAATGCTTTTTGTATATATCCTGCTGCGTCTTTTAAAAGCAAAGCCGCGGCGGACAAGGCTTTGCGCGCCCGCGTGTATTTTTATATTTGCGTCCGAATTTTTGGCAAGCGCGTTTTTTATATACCGCTTTGCCGCCGGGCTTTAAGGGAGGCGCTGTGATGAAATTAAACATAAAAAGCCGTTTCGGCACAGATCGCATCAAATGCTTCGCATCCATATTTTTTGCGGCGCTTCTGTGCCGCTGGGCGGTATTTCTGTTTGCATGGAACGCGTCCGGCACGGACAGCGGCTTTTTTCAAGCCGTTTACGACGCGTTCGTCAAAGCCGGCGACACGCCGCACTACATCGAAATAGCAAAAAACGGCTACACGGCCGCCGGAGAAAACAGCAATCTTATTGTGTTTTTCCCGCTTTATCCGCTGCTTATGAGGATATTTGCGCTGTTTTCGCAGAATTATTTCGCGTCGGGGCTGTTTGTGTCAAACGTATGCACCGGGCTCGGCGCGTGCGTGCTTTATGAGCTTATGCGCATCGACCTCCCCGAGGAGGACGCCGCCCTGGGGCTTGCGCTTTTTCTGCTGTTCCCGTATTCGTTTTTCACCTCGGCGGTGTATACCGAAGGGCTGTTCCTGCTTTTGAGCGCATCGTCGCTTTACTGCATGAGAAAACGGCGGTGGGGCGGCGCGTTCGCGTTCGGGCTGACGTGCGCGCTCACCAGGACGCAGGGGACAGTTCTCGCGTTTGCGTTTGCATATGAAATGCTTATCGATTTTTCAAAAACGAAAAGGCTTGACAAAAAAGCCGCCGCGGCCGTTTTTGCGCCGCTGCTCGGATATTTTATATATCTTCTTATAAATAAGCTCGTTTACGGCGATTGGTTTATTTATCTCGATTTTCAGGCGGACGAGCCGTGGTATAACAAAGCGCAGTGGATAGGCGAAAACATAAAGCAGCATTACGACATGGCAATGCAGTATAAAGACGGGCTTGCGATGTATATCTATTTCCCGCAGCTCATATTGTTTTTTGCCGCGGCCGCACTGCTGCTTTACGGGCTAAAAAACGGCGCGCCGTCATCGTATATAATTTACGGCGGCGCGTATACGGCGGTGACGTACCTCCACGGCTGGCAGATAAGCGGCGGACGTTATATGAGCCTTTGCCTGCCGTTGTTTATCATCGCTGCGTCGGCAAAGAGCAAAACGGCAAAATATACCGCCCTTGCCGCATCGGCGATGTTTTACGCCGCGATGTCATCGCTGTGGTTTTCGGGCTATGCGATAATGTAGACAAAAAATAACGGGCTGTCCGCTTTTGACGCTCAAGCGCCGGTGCGGACAGCCCCGTATGGTTATTTAATTTGCCGATTCGGCGGATTATTCCTCGGTTTTGAATATACTCTGATACGTTGTTGCTTTTACTTCTATTCCCGTATGTACATATTTTCCAAGCTCGCTTTGCACAACTGCCGAATCCAGCGCCGCAATGCGCTCGCAGCTGAATTTTGAAATGTTTATTTCGGGATTTTCATATTTTTTCATTCCTCTGTCCTCCTTACTGTACCGAATTTACCGAAGCGTCAACAGTTTCGTCCGCGGGTATACCGGTGATAATAAGACCGATTGTAACGTTACCTTCAACAGCTGCGGTTTTATAATTCAGCATTGTGTCGGCCACATCCAAACTTGTATCTGATGTGGTTACTTTGAATGATACCTCACCCGTTTCCGGTATAGTTACATTTTCAAATATCTGCAGCTGCTCATATTTATCATTCTTAACGGCTGATTTGTATGTACCCGAAATAACCGTGCCGGTGTCGTTTTTGGGATCAAGCACCGTATACGTTTTGCCCGTTGACATTGCACAGCCGTCCGCAAGATATTTCGATACATCAGCACCGAATGTTCCGCCGGAGATGTTTATGCCTTCCGCGGCTTTTTCCGCATTACTACCGCCGGCTGAATTAACCATCACGCCTGTTGTAAAAATACCGCCGGTTATCGTCAGTTTGCCCTGATCCATAGTATCATCAAGATAACCGTTTGCGGCAGTATAATAACCGCTCGGAACCTCAAAAGTACCGCCGCTTATGGTTGTAACGTTCCAGTTCAGCAACGCATGCTGAGCCATATTTTCAAATGTACCGTTTTCTATTGTAAGTATGCCCCAGTCATCATTCTTTATTGTATTGATACCGCCGCTGAACGTACCGCCTTTGATTGTCAGCTTTGCTTCAGTTTTGCCTTCATTTTTAGTGCCGTCCTGCCAACCGTTTGCAACAAGGCTCGAAAATTTGCTGTTGCTTTCTATTTTTGTTTGGCCGTGCAGCACGCTTTCTGTAATAGTCATAGTTCCCTGGTTTTGTATAACGTAAAACGAATTGCCGCCGCTTTCGCCCGATGATGAACCGGCTTCCTTGCTTCGCGTATATGTTCCGCCGCTCAAATATGCTGTCGCGCCGGGCGCATTATATACCGCAGCTTTGCCATGCGTTTCGTTATCAACTGTACCTCCTGTTGTCTTATCGCCGTATACGCTGAGCTTTCCTTTATTTGTTATTGTATGTTTTTCCTTATTGGTTAATGTATATCCATTAAGATAAAGATTTATTTTTTTGTTCTCAGGAATAATCACATCTTCGTCTGTATCTTTTAGAAGATCAATAATTTCAGGATACTGCTCCCCTTCTGGTACATCCGCTATGGCAGCATTTATAGTTTCGTAGTAGATTTTGTTTATCTCTGCAACATACTGTTCCTCATTTTCAAGCTTTTTCACAGTATATGTACCGTTAGGATTTTTTACAATTTGATATTCGGCGATAATATACTTTGAAACGACAGTATCCGAAAAAGTGCCGCCGGTTACGGTTGCCGTTGCTGGTGGATCTACCCTAAAAACACTAGCATTGCCTCCGGCTTTGAACTCACCGCCGCTTATGTTGGTTTTACATTCACCTGTATGCTCCGATTTGGCTTTTGTTGTGTATATAACATATCTGCCGTTGCCTGTAAATGTTCCGCCTTCAATAGTCGCTACACCTGAATTTTGCACCACAACGCAATCGGCAGATTCATTCGTTGAAAACGTTCCTGATTTTATAGTTAATGTACTGCCGTATTCATCATTTTTAACAGCAATAACGCCGCCTGTAACAGTCGCGCCTTCAATTGTAAGCTCTGCACCCTTTTTAAATCCGCCGTTTATAATATTGCTCGAATGTCCGCCGTTATTGTTTACAACAGCATTATTTATTTTCATAGTACCTTGATTGTTTATCGTATAATGGCTGTTGCCGTTCGGACCGTCTTCCGTTCCGGCTTCCTCGCTTCTCTCATATGTACCCGATTCAAGCGTTGCTGTTGCGCCCGACTCATTATACACTGCCGCTTTGCCGTCGACTACGCTGTCAACAGTGCCTGTTTTAGCCTCGCTGTCATCTTTTACCGTAAGCGTGCCTTTGTTTGTAATTGTATGTTCTTTATCATTTGTTATTTTATGTCCGTTAAGGTCTATAGTAACGTTTTGGCCCGTTACTATAGTTATATCTTCTTTTGTGTCTGCCGTTAAATCGATCTCGGCGTTTTCTGCTGCCGCATTAATCGCCGCTTGAAGCGTTTGATAGTCTGTCCCATTAACGGCTGCGACATTTTCCCCCTCCGCATAGACGGCAGCACCGAACGACGCAAGCATCGCCGCGGCCGCAAACGCGGAAATCAATTTTGTTTTGAATTTCATCTGAAAAAACCTCCTTAAATATTTTACTATGCAGCGGGCATATACCCATATTTTATTATAGCCCTCCGCGCGGCGCTTGTCAAGGCATATTGCACATATTTTGCCCCTCCCCCCTATTTTTTGTACATTATACCCAACTATACTAAAATATTTTTATGCTCTGTGCGCAGAGGTTTTTTCGATTTGCGCGCAAAAAAGCCGCCGCGCAAAATGCGCGGCGGCTTCTTTTGAAGGAATCCCATCACAACTAAATTATCAGTGAACAATAGCAAGCTCCGTATCCTTATCGAAAATATGAAGCTTATTTGTTTCAAACGCAACTTTAATGGTATCGCCTATCTTTGCCGTTGATCTCTGGTTTACTCTTGCGGTAAACTGAGCGCCGGCGATATTCAGGTACAGATATGTTTCCGAACCGAGAAGCTCTGTTACTTCAACGTATGCCTTACATACGCCGTCGGGCTTTGCGGCTATGAAGCCTTCGTCATCGTGGATGTCTTCCGGTCTGATACCGAGAACAACCTCTTTGCCTATGTAGCCCTTTAACGGAGCCGTTTTGCCTGCGGGGATCTTTATCGAGTTCTCGCCGAACGTTGCCCAGATGTCGTTGCCCTTTGCCGAAAGAGTAGCGTTTATAAAGTTCATCTGCGGCGAACCGATGAATCCCGCAACGAATACGTTGCACGGCTCTGCATACAGATTTGTGGGCGTATCAACCTGCTGGATTATACCGTCCTTAAGAACAACGATACGCGTACCCATCGTCATAGCCTCTGTCTGGTCATGCGTTACGTAGATAAACGTTGTCTGGAGCTTGTGGTGAAGCTTTTTGATCTCCGTTCTCATCGCAACTCTGAGCTTTGCGTCGAGGTTTGAAAGAGGTTCGTCCATGAGGAATACCTTAGGACTGCGGACTATGGCACGACCCATAGCAACACGCTGTCTCTGACCGCCCGAAAGAGCCTTCGGCTTTCTGTCAAGCAGGTGCTCGATTTCGAGTATCTTTGCAGCTTCGGTAACTCTCTTCTTGATCTCATCCTTCGGCGTCTTTCTCAGCTTAAGAGCAAACGCCATGTTATCGAATACCGTCATATGCGGATAAAGAGCATAGTTCTGGAAAACCATCGCTATATCTCTGTCCTTGGGCGCAACGTCGTTCATCAGCTTGCCGCCGATGTAAAGCTCACCCTCCGAGATCTCTTCAAGGCCGGCGATCATTCTGAGCGTTGTTGACTTACCGCAGCCTGAAGGTCCTACCAATATAATAAACTCTTTATCAGCAATGTCCAAGCAGATGTCGCTCGCACCCACAAAGCCATTCGGATACCTTTTGTAAACGTGTTTTAGTTGTAAATCTGCCATTTTATAATTTCCCCTCTCGTTACATAGAATATTTATATTTAGCAAAAAGTGCAGATCAGCTCTTTTTGTGCCGAAGGGCGGGAGGCGTGTATGCCGCCGCTCTTTTTATCATGTTATTATGATAACATATTTTTTTAAAATTAGGTAGTCTTATAATCCACAAAATTTTTATTATTCTTTAGACACTTTTACTAAACATAACATTTAAACGCCCTTTGCGGCAATATTTCGTATCTTGTTTGTAATCCGCCTGTAACAAAAAGGAATTATTTATTGTTTGCGTCGGCAATTATCTTATCTGCCACGTTCTGGGGCGCTTCGGCGTAGCGTTCAAACTCGAACGTAAATATGCCCCTGCCCTGGCTCATCGAGCGAAGGTCTGTTGCATACTTAAACATTTCGGACATCGGCACTTCCGCCTCAACGAGGTTCAAGCCTTCCTTGTCGCTCTCGCCCATGCCCATTATCTGGCCGCGGCGCTTATTTATATCGCCTATAATGTCGCCCATGATATTTTCGGGTACATACACCTTAAGATGCCCTATCGGTTCAAGAATAACGGGGTGCGCCTGCTTAAGCCCTTCCTTGTATGCAATGGACGCGGCCGTTTTAAACGCCATTTCCGATGAATCGACCGGATGATACGAGCCGTCCAAAAGCGTTGCCTTAAGATTGACAACGGGGTATCCGGCAAGCACGCCCTTTTCGCACGAATCTCTCAGTCCCTTTTCAACGGCGGGGAAATAGTTCTTGGGAACGCTTCCACCGAATACCTTTTCCTCAAATATCATATCCTCGGAGATGCCCGGCTCAAATTCGATTTTAACGTGGCCGTACTGTCCGTGTCCGCCGGACTGCTTCTTATGCTTACCCTCGACGGTCGCCTTGCCCTTTATCGTTTCGCGGTACGGAACGATCGGGTCTTCAAGCACAACGTTCACGCCGTATTTGCTCTTTAATTTGCTCACTATAACGTCTATATGCTGTTCGCCCTGGCCGTTTATGAGCGTCTGCTTTGTTTCCGTATTTGTTGTTACGGTGAACGTCGGGTCCTCCTCGGTGAGCTTCATGAGCCCGCTTATTATTTTTTCCTCATCGCCCTTTGCAACAGGCTTAACGGCCATCGAAAGCACGGGAGCGGGGAATTCTATGCCGGTAAGGATTATATTCTTGCCCTTTTCGCAAAGCGTATCGCCCGTTTTTGTTGCGTCAAGCTTTGCAACGCAGCCTATATCTCCGGCCTTTACGCTCTTTGCCTCGGTCTGCTTTTTGCCGCATATCGTATAAACCTTGCCTATCTTCTCCATTACGCCCTTATTCGGGTTATAAAGCTGCGAATCCGCCTTCACCTCGCCCGAATAAACCCTGAATATCGAAAGCTTGCCCACAAACGGGTCGGCAATCGTTTTAAACACAATGGCTGCCGTTGTTTCCTCCTCCGTCTGAACAAGCTCAACAGGCTCGGCCGTGTCGGCAACTCTTGCTATTTCCTCAATCTCGGACGGAGCGGGGAGATATTTGCCCATGCCGTCCATAAGGCTTCTTACGCCTATATTGTTCAGTCCGCTGCCGCAGTATACGGGGTAGATGCTTCCGTCCTTGACGCCCTTGCGTATTGCCTGCTTTATTTCGTCAAACGTAAACTCCTCGCCGTTGAAATATTTCATCATCAGCTCCTCGTCCGTTTCGGCAACAGCCTCCATTATCATCTCGCGAAGCGGCGCAACAACCTCCTCCATGCCCTCTGGCACCGGCATTTCAACCCTGTATATGCCGTCGTAGCGTCTTGCCGTCATATCAACTATATCAACGAAGCCCCTGAATTCGCCGTCCTCCTGTATCGGATACACAAACGGCGTTACGGATTTTCCGAATACCGTTTTCATTTCTTCAAGAGTCTTTTCGTAGCTTGCCCTGTCATCATCTATCTTGTTTACAAAGAACATAATGGGAACGCCCTTTGTTTTTGCATATTTAAATACCTGCTCCGTTCCCACGGAAACGCCGCTCCTGCCGCTCAAAACAACAAGCGCCGAGTCGGCCGCTCTCAATCCTTCCTTCACTCCGCCCGCAAAATCGAAAAATCCCGGCGTGTCTATGATATTATATTTCATATCCTTCCATTCTATCGGTGCAACCGCCGAGGAAATAGAAAACTGTCTTTTTACCTCCTCCGGATCGCTGTCGGTTGTTGTTGTTCCGTCAGCCACCTTTCCGAGCCTGTCCACGGCTCCCGCGTTATAAAGCATAGCCTCGGCAAGCGATGTTTTTCCGCACTTGCCGTGGCCCATGACGGCGATGTTGCGGATGTCCTCCATTTTGTACGTTTTCATAAAATCATTCCTTTCATTTTTGTTATATTTAAACGCATTTAAAATTCATCGTTATGTTTGCGCAACGGCGCATATAAATATTTACCCGCATTTTATGTATATTAAACAAGAAAATTAAATTTTATATAACGTCATACTGTACAAAATAACGACCGCAGTTTGGTTATTTTAACGAGAGAGAAAATTGCTCTTGAAAATGATGCAATAATGTGGTATTATTTTTTAACACATGGGCTAATGTCGGTATGTAACGCGTGAACTGCTGTCTGTTCCGAGGAACCTCCTCCGCTGCACTCACGCATACCACACGCACCAATAAAGCAATATGCTTTTAATGTGTTCACGAAGACGGCATGCGTTTCGCTTGCGCTCGTCGAAGTTCCTCGGAACAGACAGCAGCCCCCGCGTCGCTCACGCATATCTCACGCACCAACAAAGGCAATATGCTTTTAATGTATTCATGAAGACGCCATGCGTTTCGCTTGCGCTCGTCGAGGTTCCTCGGAACAGACGGCAGTTCACGCTCATTGCCCCATTTGTACCATATATGCGGCGCCGGGCATTAAAACACATTATATATAGTAGAAACTCATTTCAAAGGAGGGATTGTTATGCTGCCGAAAGACCCCGCAATACTTTTGAGCGTTATAAATACAAAGCTCCGCGACTTTTATCCGAGCCTTGATGCGCTCTGCGATGACCTCAACGCCGATAAATCGGAAATAGAAGCGTCGCTTTCAGCGATCGGCTATAAATATTCCGAGCTTCGGAATCAATTTATTTGACATAACGCGTCGAGTTACGTAAACTTTGTTACGCTTTTTTATATTTTTGTAACAACTTCTTAACTTTTTGTTGCACATCTTACAAGAACATCACCATATATAGGCGATGTTTTTGCACATTGACCATATGTTGCGGCGAGATTTTTCTGCCGGACAATATTAAATTCCAATATAAGGATAAATATGCCCGTAATTTTTGTAACATTACGTCAAAAAACGCGCTAATATTGCATTTATGTTACATCGTTTTTAAGATTGAGTGACAAAAATTTTAAGCAAACTTAAACTTTTTCGCAAAAACCCTTGACAACGCGGTTGA
>DVLU01000055.1 GCA_018715365.1 Candidatus Ornithomonoglobus intestinigallinarum
GCAATTATTCCGCCGAATCAAGATAATCCTTCTGGAATGTTTCCTGAGCATTTTTAATAAGCGCTGCGGGATCGGCATTTTCGTTTGTTATTACCTCCTGTATGCACGAATCAAGCACCGTATAAAGCTCCTGGCACTTCATAGGCTCCTCGGGCTTTGTCTGAAGATCCTCGGGAGGATTGTTGAAGCTTTCAACGTTCTCTGCCGGAATGTTTGCGTTTGCGTCTATAACGCTCTTTTCAAATTCGCTGCGCTCCGTATCGTCCGTCCACGGAGAATACTGATAGAAGCCTATCGGCAGTCCCTGCTCCGCACGAACCTGATACTGTTCCTCCATAGCGGTTTTTGCCGCGTCGTCTATTGCGTAGCCCCAGTTTGCAAATTCTATCCACTTAAAGCACGCGTCTATCTGCTCCGGCGTTGCGTTTGAATTTACAAACGAAATTGTTCCGCCTATCTGCGCATACCTTCCGCCGTCGCCCTTCGGGAGCGACGCTATACATATATCCTCGTTGCTCATGCCGTACAGCTTAACGAGCTCATCCTGCGGAGGTGTGCCGATAAACATCGCAGCCTGGTCTGCCGAGAAGAATTTCTGCTGCTCCGTGCCCGTTATAAACGACGATTCGAGCAGCGCGTTATACTTCCATTTAAGGTCTTTGATATACTGCAGCGCAGCCACACATTCGGGAGAATCAAACGTTGCTATCCATTTGCCGTTCTCGTCCTGCTCCATAAACTTTGTGCCGAACGACCATGCTATATTTAAGAAGTTCCAGCCGCCCGTTCCGTTTGCGGTGCAAACGGCAATTCCGGCCTGACCGGTTTTTTCGCGTATTCTGCCCGCCATTTCCGCAAGCTCCTGATATGTATCGGGCACTTTTATGCTGCCGTCCTCGTTTACCTCGCCGGCGGCCTCAAGCATATTTTTATTGAGATAAAGCCCCATTGTGTAGCCCGATTTCGGGATTGCGTAATATTTGCCGTCCTTTGAAACGAGCGACATCAGCTGTTCCTTTATTTTTGTATCGTAGCCGTATTTTTCAACGTACTCCGTAAGGTCCGCGCAGTAGCCCGCGTCTATTATTCTGTTTGCCTCCGTATAGTAACCCTCGTACAGCGTCGGAAGCGCGCCTCCCGCAGCCTTTGCCATGAAGGTATCGAGGCTGAACGACCAGTTATCGGGGATGATTTCTATATCGGGGTTCGCTTCCTCGAAGCGCGCCTTCATATCCATATACTGATTGTACAGCGTTTCGTTGCTGTTCTGGCTCGGCCATGCGCCGACCGAAATCTGCACCTTGCCGCCTGATGATGACGATGTTGTTTCGCCGGTGTTTTCCGTATCCTGCGAACAGCCCGCCGCAAGGGCTGCCGCTGCCGCAGCTGCAAGTGCCGCCGAAATAAGTTTTTTGAATTTCATTATTTTATCGCTCCTTTTCCTGTTTTACCGATACAATCGGGCATTGTGCTTTCACACCTCTGCCATCTTCACTGAAATTATTGTAACATAAAAAAAACTGCGAAACTTGCAGTTTTGCGCACCGAAGTATTAAAAAAATGCTCATTGGTTATTTTGACGAGCATTTTGCATTTTTTTATTATCTTTTATGCACATGTTGTCGGATTTCAAGCCAAAAAAGCGCCGCATTTGCCGGACCGCAGCTCCGGGAATAAAATAAGGGGGCGCCGAAACCGGCAGCCCCCGTTTTTAACAGTTAGTCGTATAGATACGGCTTTTTGCCGCTGCAGCTGAACTGCACATATCTGAAATCGTCGTGGTTCTTTCTGATAATGTCATCAATATACCGCATAACGTAATGCGCCGTAAACAGATAGCCCATTGCGTTCATATGCCCGCCGTTAAAATACGCTTTGCGGAAATCGTCGCAGTAGCAGGGCGCGTCCTTGTATAAATCGACAATATAGCAGTTCTTAAGCTTTTTTGCGGTGTCTCTTAGCGCTTTTGCAAATGCTTCGGCGTTTTTTTCGTTTTTGCCGTTATCGGGAATCGTAAGCAGGAAAAACTTTGCATGCGGCGATATTTCCTTTAAGCGCGCTATTATTTTCCCGTACCAGCCGATAACCGTATTTGCATTTTCCCTGTAATCCTCTTTTATATCGCCGGCGCCGCCGACATTTCCGCCGTAGCACTCCATATCGATATTATGCAGGTCGTTTACGCCGAGGGCAATGATATACGCCTGCTTTGCGTTATCTTTATCAAACAGCCTGTTTATGCTTTCGGTAACGCTGTTTTTTTCATCGGCTTCGGTATATATGCTGTACGCCGTCATGCCGCCGCGCGAAAAGTTTGTTACGTCAACGCCCGTAAGGCGCTCTATCATTTTGCCCCACGAATATTCGTAGCAGTCCCAATAGCCCAGCTCGCCGTTATTGTCAAACTCAAACTCGCCGCTTGAAAGGCTGTCGCCGACGCATCCGATATTTCTGAAAATGCCGAGCATTCCTCCGCACGGTATTATTGTATTATCAGGTAGTCCGCTCATTATTATATCTTCCTCCCGCGTTTTTCTTTAATTATATATTGATTTTTTACGCCAGTCAATTGCGTTTTTGCGCAGATATGCGCATTTTTGCAATATTTTTATTATCCGAACGCCGGTATTACGCTTTGGACCGTTTCATCGGGCGTCGATATTATAATCATTGACGTTTTGCCCTTATATGAATCGGGGTATTCAAACGTAAATTCATATGCGCCGTTTTCTCCGCTCTCAAGCTGATCCTGATACAGCATAAACGGTACAACGCCCGTTTCTGTCAAATCGCTTTGAACGGTTTCCTCGGAAAACACGGCGGCGGTCAGCCGCTCGCCTTCGTTCCGGCTTTTAAGCCGGCCGCTTACGGTGCATCTGCCGTTATGCGTTTTTGCCGTCACCGACATATCGGTATCAAATATACCGAGCTCATACGCGTCCCTTAACGGCACAAGGCCGTCAAGGCCGTCAAAGACCATAAGCTTTATTTTATCGGCATTTATTATTCCGTCACCAGAAAAGCTTACGCTTATTACATCGCTCGCGGCTTTTGTTTTTTGTATCTCGAGCCCTTTGAGGATGCCATTGTTATACGCGGCGCATATAACGCTCATTTCCGTGCCGGCGGGCTTGTCCGTTATAAACGAAACGTCTATTTTCGTATCCGGCTTAATAAACCATACTGAAGGTACGCTTTCGCCGTTTTGCGAAACGCTCATGCCGCCGTCGGAAATATCATCGTCGCCGTCATCGTCCGGCTCCTCCGGTTCCGGCTCCTCCGGCTTTTCATATGCGTCGGCAACGTATACCGGTTCGTCCGTAAACGCGATTTGGCACGTTCCTGAGGTGTTTTCGATATACTCGGCGTTTCCGTACATATCGTATACCGCCACATACGGCGCGTTTGTTTTATAATTATATACGCCGCCCGTCTGCCCGACCGTTTCGGACGCCCACACGCACGTTATCCCGCTGCCGTCCGGCTTTATGTATTTGTTTGCATAGCCCGTGCCGTCGGTTATCATGTCGCCGGCAAATTCCGCGTCGCCGACAAGGTCGTTAAAGGCGCATACGGCGATATACGCCGGCTTTGCCGCAAACGGAACGTCATATGCTTTTGCGCGGATTATTCCGAAATTATTCTGAATATCGAATTTATCCATGCCGTCGTCAACCGCCGAATAGAAGAAATACTTGTCGATTCTCGACTTATCGCCGTTTATCGCAAGGCTTCTCGCATACCATTTTGCCTGCTGAAGCTCGCTTGCCGATTCATACTTTTTTGCAATGCTTTGGCTTGCGGCTTCGTCTGCCCTGTTGTCCGCGGCGCGCGTCGGCCATCCGGCTTCTGTTATCCACGCTTCTTTTGTGCCCGTGGTATCGTATTTCTTCAGGTTGCTGCGGTGGTCCGTTACCGACCTGTAAAGATAGTCCGCCTCGGGTCCCTCGGTCTGCGAATACGTGTGCATGCTGTAGGAATCGCAGTAATCGAGTATTCCGAGCTCATACGTCTTGTTTGCATACTGCCTTTGCCAGCCCGCAAGGGAGCCGCCGTTTATAAACGCGTTCGCATTGCCCGCCTTTATTCCCTCATAACCTTTTTTTGCAATCTCCACGTATTCCTCTTCGTTGTTTACGTAACCGCCGTCAAGATTTATTTCGTTCAGCATACAGAAATAATCGGTATACCCGCTAAGCTCGGACGCGGCAAACTCGCAGTAATCCCTGAACGCTTCAAGCTGTTCCTCGTTCATCACATAATACGGATGCGACGTTATTGCGGGGTTATCTATATAAACTATGCCGAGCATTTCAAGGCCTATGGAATCGATATATTGATTTGCGTACAGTACGTTCTCCGGCACGGTATACACGCCCTTCTGCGGCTCCCACTGCCACCATCTGAGGCTTGAGCGCACAAAGCCGAAGCCGCTGTTTTTTATAAGGTCGGACATTGCTTTTATGTCGTTTTTATCATATATATCGTCGTCGTAATGTATGTTTGTTCCAAAATGATAATTTGTTTTATCGGCTTTTCGCGCATGCGAAAATTCCGCCCGGTATTCCTGCTCCGCGCCGCCGCCCGAAACCTTCACGTTAAGAGTATACACTCCGTAGGGAAGGTTTGAAAACGTTACGCTGTCGTTTGCCGAGGGATTTGCCGAAACGGATTTTGATTTTGTTTTCACAACGTTTCCCGAATAATCCTCCACCTCGTAATCGACACGGAAAATAAAGCTGCCGCCGGTGATGTCGGTATACGAAACGTCAAATTTTATGTTATCACCCTCAAAAAAGATATTGCCCGTTTTGCCCGTGCTTACGGAAATATCGAGCGGCGCGCTTTTTTCGCTTTTTGTTACCGTCACGCCGCCGATAACAACAGGCTCTTCGGACGTGCCGTAAACGCCGCTTGAGGTTTCTATGCGGAAATCGTCCGCATAAATGCCGTTTGCAAAACGCGCGTCATATAAATAAAAGGTTTTCGTTTTCCATTCGCCGCTGTTTTGGAGCTGCACAAATTGGCTTTTTCCGCCGCTCCGCGAATCGTAATTCAGCGAAAATCCGCCGAAGCCGCCGTCGTAATACGTTATTTCCGTTACCGGCGTACACTCGCCGTTTAAGCCGTATATAAAATCGTCGTCAATATTACAGCGGATATAGCTCCTTGAATAGGCGGACGGATCAAGCCGCCAGCCGGAACGTCCGTCATGCTCCTCAACATCAGGCGCCGGCACCGCCTGCTTTGCCGTCATGTTTACACACTGTGCGCTTACACCGCCAAACGCCGCATAAGCGGCGTTTGACGAATTATCGGCAAGCGCGTTCGGCACGGCCGTCAAAATCACGGCCGCCGCTGCCGCAAGCGCGGCAATTTTTTGTCCGATAAAATTCATAATATTTCCCTATATTTCTTTCAGAACCGATTCGCAAGCTTTATAAGCTCATTTTGATACCTTTGTGCATTCCGTAAGCGGACGCAGAGCCGAAAGCCCGTCAAATACGAATGTACCGAGCCTTTCCGCGTCTTTAACCGCCGCCGTGTCGGCCGTAAGCACAATAACGCTTGTCTTTGACGGTTCGGCGGAGGCTTCAAGCGGCTTTATGCTCGTCATGCAGTTTTCGCCGTCATAGCCCGCAAGCGACATCCAGCATTTTGCCGTTTCGCCCGTCGTGTTTATAACGGTAAGCTCTGCCGTTACAATGTCGCCGTCGGCGATTTCCGGAAGCTCCGAAACCGCTTCGCCGTTTACTTTTATTACCGGCTTATTATATATAACCTCGCCGCTGTCGGTTGTAAAGATATACGCCGCGGCGGCGCCTATCGTTCCGCCGTCGGCCGCCTGTGCGCCGGCGCTTATTCTGAGCGTGTACGACGTTGACGGGGCAAGATATTTTGCAAGGTCGATAACGGCCGTATTGTTATCATACGAAACGCTGTAATCGTCCGCGGTAAGCCCATCGATCGTTATGCAGTCCGTTACGCTCTGCGCCATCGCTTTTGTGAACGCTATTTTTATCTGCTTTGTTCCCGATGAAACTTCTCTTGCATACGGCGCTTCGCTGTTATCGTATTTTACAAACGATACGCCCGAAACAGCCGGCGATGACGTTTCCGCCGTCACCTTCAGATTATCGAGCAGCAGGAACGTCTGTCCCCTGTCGCCGCTCGCCTCTGAATAGTACAGACCCGACATAACGAACGCATCAAACGAATTATCCGCCGCGCCGCCCGGGAAATAATCAAGCTCCTCAACAAGGCTGCCGTCGTAATAAATTTTGTATGTGTTTGTATCAAGGTCTATTTCATATTTGTAATGGTGCATATCGCCCTCTTTTAAGAGCGCTACAGTAGCCTCCATCGATGAATCGGCAGCTGTTCTTGTTCTGTAGTCCGCTGACGATTTTGCAAAGCTCATTCTGTTGCCGTCATACGGAGATATTCCGCCGAACACAGTTGCACTGCTCCACGATACGTCTGTTTTATTCGGGTCGTACAAGCCGTACATCGCTCTTGTCCTTGACGCATCTCCTCTCACGGCGGCGTCAAACTCAACAGTTATAACGCCCTTATCAACGGTCATCCCGTCTTTAAAGGGGAATTTAAGACCGTTTCTTTCCTCGCCCGAAACGTCCATGTAATGGTCGTATACGAGCACGCCGTCCTCAACGCTTGCGTAATCCCCCGTTCTTTCGGCTTCGTCAACGAAAGCCGTATTGTCGGCGTTCTGATGCGTGAGCACCGCATTGCCTATTGAATTATCGTCAAAATCAAGGTTTATGAGCTCTGTTGTCTGCTTTGCTGCGGGCGCCGCAAATATCACACCGCTGCCAGCGGCTATTTTGCCGTCGCCGTATGCGGCGCGTACATCGCCGTCAAACACAAGCTCATAGCTTCTGCCGCTTTCAATTACGCCGTCAAAATTAAACTTCACGGTGTTGTAGCCCGTCTGCTCATACGATGACGCCGCAATCGACGCAGAGCCGTCAAGCGCCGCAAGAGACGCCGTTATGCCGTTTTTCAAATCTATGGGGCGGGCAAATTCAACCTCGGCATAATTGCTGCCAACCTCCGATATTTTTGCTTCAAGCTCGGGGCTGTCATGCTCTATTTTAAAATTATCCATAGAGAATATAACCGGGTTTTCCGTTGTGCTGTTCGCTTTTCCCGATTTTGCAAGCTGCATATACGCCATTGTGAAGCATTTTAATACGTCGTCGGGCACGGCGTTTGACGCTGCCGCCCACACGCCGTCAACATAATAGCTTACCGTTCCGGCGTCGTAATCGATAACCGTTTCAACGTTATACCATTTGTCAAATTCAAGATTTACCGTGTTTGTCGCCGACGATGTTAGAACGTTATTCGCCGGGTTGCTCTGATCGTTAAAGTAAATTTGAGCCTGCGACGCTCCTGACGGAACCACGATTCTGTAAAGATGAGCGCGCCCATCGCTTGCCGTTCCTGCCCAGCCGTCGGAGGTGTATGACGTCATGTATACCGACGCTGTTTCGCCGTTATTTAAGTATTCCATATTGCCGGGAACATACCAGTCGGAGGAAATTATAAGCCTTCCCTCGTTTATATTATATTCCTTGCTAAGTCCGTAATGGTCCTTTATGCTGTAGTAAAAGCCTACCGCATCGCTTATTGTTGTGTCTGAATTCAGCACCTTGCCGTGGCCGTCCGAACCTATATCTACTTTTAAGCGGAACACGTTCTGATAAATTCCGCCGTTTGCCTTTCTCATGGGAGCGATATTGGGATAATTTCCCCAGTCGTATGTCCTGAGATATTCATAATCGTCAAATACTACCACGCCGCTGTCGGGTACATTCTCGGGCGACGGTTCGGGAGTGGGAGCTTCGGTGGGCGCAGCCGTTGCCGTTGCCGTAGGCGTAGGAGAAGGTGTGGGCGTTGACGGCGCCGGCTCTACGCTTTCCGATGTTATATTAACGTATTTGTATGTTGAAATATCCGTTTCGCCGTCCCATTCGGCCGCATCGGCCGCGCTTGAGCCTACGTATATTTTCTGCTCACCGCTTATAACGGGAGCTTTGCTTATCGCCGAAAGCCCGCCGGTTGCTTCAACGGAGGCGTTGTCCTCTATTTTTATATCGCCCGCTCCGAGACCGTATACGTTTATGCCGTAGCCGTTTGCTTCGTTGTTCTCAAGTATAAGCTTAACGTTGTCCTTTATCGTAACGTCGCCGCTGCCCTGTACGTCCTTGCCGTTAAATACGCAAAGCGCCGCGCTGTCCGACGTTCCTCCGTCCGACTTAATTGTGAGCGTTCCGCTACCCTCTATAATAAGATGACCTGTGAGGTAAAGGCCGTAAAGGTAATTGGATGATCCCCTGTCGGTTGCGTCTATCGTTACGTTTACGCCGTTATTTAAGTGTATAACAAGATCCTTGTCGTTTGCGAAATCCGACGCTATGCCCGAGCCGTAATATTTTGAAAGTTCGCTCGATACTCCGTAAATCGTTACGTCCTTGTTAAATTCAGCCAGTGCGTTTTCCGTTGTGAAGTACATCGTTTCCATGCCCTTTACAAAATCGGGGTACGGAGTTTCATTCTTGTTATAATGATTTCCGTCATCCATCAGATAATGGTCGTTGTAATACCATTCAACGGTTTTATCCCTTGCCGCCTGCACGCCTATCCACGGGGTGGGGTTTTCAACCTCCGTCACCTCGCCGGGCTCGGTTGTTGCCGTTGCCGTAGGCGTCGGGCTCGGAGTAACGACGGGGATGTCCGGCGTCGGTTCCGGGTCCGGTTCGGCGCTGCCGCCGGGAGCCGTTATTTTAACGTAAGAATATGACGTAAGCGGCATTGAATTATCCCATGCAGCCGCATCCGCTTCGCTTGTGCCGACAAGCACGGCAGAACCGTCTTCGATGACGGGAGCTTTCGCAAACGCAGCGCCCTCAACGTCTATCGTCAGCACTGCTCCGTTTGTTACATAAAGATTTGCATCGGGATCGACGCTGCCGTCAAAAGCAATTCCCTTTGTTCCCGTTATTGTAACGTTTGCACCGTCTGTTATTGTTATATGAGGGACAACCCCACCGCTTCTATAAAAGAGCAATCCGCCTTTGCTGCTGTCTTTTGTTTCTATTGACAATTTACCTTCGCCGCCTATGTTTATCGGCGCACGATAAGCGTACATTCCGGAATATGATGCCGAAACAAGTTTAACATCCGCATTCGGCAGCAAATCGATATTTAAATCCTCTCCGCTGTCTGCCGCAACAGCGCCCCAAACATTGCTGTAACGTCCTTCATATACCGTCATTGCGCCGCCGAGCGTCAGCACTCCCTCGGGTGACAAATATGCCGCGCAGTCATCCTCGCCCACAGTATAATTGTCGCCCTCTAAAATTTCCTGATTTGAATTCATATATTGACCCGGATATATTTCCGAATAGCCGATATACACGCTTTCCGGCACCGCCGCGCCGACATTAAGCGTCATGGCCGCAAACGATGTTGCGGCGATTGCCAGGGCCGTAAGCCCCGACAATAATTTTTTGACCTTCATGTTTTCTTTCCCTCCTGTTTCTCCTTTACCTGTTTTTGTTAAAACGTAGCCTCTTTCAAAGCGGCGCACGTGCTCCCTACGCATACGCCCTTTGCTTTCCTGCGTTCATTCTAACACAAAAGCGCTTTTGCTTACTTGTAGTTTCAAGCATAAAAACATAAAAAAAATGCACAGCCGATTTTGAATATACGGCTGCACATTAGTACAATTTATTCAATTTTAATTAAATATCCGCCTATTCCCTGCCCGTTACGCGCTTTCGCCACGCAAGCGGCGTTTCGCCCGTAAGGCGCTTGAAGGTGTTTATAAAATAGCTGAAATTATTGAAGCCGACGGCAAGCGCGATATTTGTTACGCTTGAATTGCTTTCTTCAAGCAGCACCTTTGCTTCCTCGATTTTCAGCCTGTTGCAGTATTCCTTAAGCGTATATTTGCTTTCTCGCTTAAACATATGGCTTATATACGATTTGCTGTAATTAAATTCCTTGCTGAGCGAATCAAGGCTGACATTCGCGTGCTGTTCGTTTATGTAAACGAGCATTCGTTCATATACCATGTTTTTGCTGCTCGTTTCCCTGACCTTCGGCACAAATTCCGAAAGCATGGCGCACAGCGGCGGAATGAGCGTTTCAAGCAGCTCATACGGCACGCTTTCGTTTTTCATGCCTTCATCATACCATTCGTTTTGCCCGAACGGTATGCTTTTATCGCGGTAGGCGCTGACGTTGACTATTCCGGCAACGTCGCCGCCGCAGTTAAAGCGTCTGACATATTCATGCACTCCGGCATGGCACGTGCCCACGTAGCTCTCTTTATGCCGCGATTTTTTCATCGCAAACGCAAGGCACAGCATACAAAGCCTGTTTCGTGCGTCATCGTTTTTCACATATCCGCAGTACATATTCGTATGCTCACAATATTTACTTAATTTGGTACCCCCTCCCCTTAATATGCCGTAGATAAAGTTATATCTTTTCGCAAAATCTATGGATATTACAAGGTCATAGGTTTCCTCAAGGTACTCGATGTAGTTGGCTATTTTGTCCGATGTATAATCGATACTCGGTTCATTCATATGCTTTTCCTCTTACTCTCTGCATTTATATTATATTTTTTTGCACTTTTTTTATATTTTTTAGCCTAAAAACGCAAGATATTTTTATTTTTTTCTGTTAAATTTATATTAACACAAAAAATCAGAATTGTCAAGGAGGTTTTATCAATATGTTGACAAGAAAAAAAATTAACGCGGATTTCTGCGTTGTGGGCGGAGGAATGTCGGGAATATGCGCGGCAGTGGCTGCCGCGCGCGAGGGCTGCTCCGTTGTGCTTATGCACGAGCGTCCCGTTTTGGGAGGCAATGCGTCGTCGGAGATACGAATGTGGGTGCTCGGCGCAAAGGGCGAAAACAACAGGGAGACCGGCATAATAGAAGAAATTTTGCTTGAAAACTATTATATGAACCCGACGAAAAATTTTTATATATGGGATATGGTGCTTTATGATTTTATACGGCGCGAAAAAAACATAACGCTGCTTTTGAACTGCACGTGCATAGACGCGGACACGGAGCACGGCAGCTTTGCATACGGCAGGACGGAACGCATAAGGAGCGTTACGGGGTATCAGATGACTACGCAGACGTTTTTTGAGGTTGAAGCCGATAATTTTGCCGACTGCTCCGGCGACAGCATACTTGCGCCGCTCACGGGCGCGGAATTCATGCTCGGGCGCGAAGGCGCAGCGGAATTTTGCGAGCTTTCGCCCGTTAAGGAGCATGACGGCAAGGTTATGGGCATGAGCTGCCTTATTCAGGGGCGCGAAACCGATGAGAATGTAAAATTCAGGGCGCCGGAATGGAGCAGAAAATTAAGCGATGAGGATTTTAAATATCACCGTCCCGATTTAAGGAGCCCGTATGAGAATTTCTGGTATCTGGAGCTTGGCGGCGACCGTGATACGATAGGCGAAGCGGAGGATATTTCGCACGAACTTGTATCTCTTGCCGCGGGGACGTGGGACCATATAAAGAACAGCGGTCAATACGATGCGGACAAATGGGACCTTGACTTTTTCGGGTTCCTGCCGGGAAAGCGCGAATCGCGGCGCATGAAAGGCGAATACATAATAACGCAGCGCGATATTTCGGAAAACAGGTTATTTGAGGACACGGCGGCGTTCGGCGGCTGGCCTCTCGACGTACACTTTCCGGAGGGTTTTAAGCGTGAGGGCGAGGTGAACAGCGCAACGGAAACGCCGTCGCCGTACTGTGTGCCGTACCGCGCAATGTATTCAAAAAATGTGCTTAACCTCTTTTTTGCCGGAAGGAACATAAGCGTTACGCATATGGCTCTCAGCAGCACAAGGGTCATGGCGACGTGCGCCGTTATAGGCCAGGCTGTCGGCACGGCGGCGGCCGTTGCGGCAAAGCACGGCTGCGCACCGCACGGAGTTTATGAAAGCTATCTTGATGAGCTGCAAAGCAGGCTTGCCGAAAACGACTGCCTTATCCCCAACCGAGCGCGCGAGGTTGGCGCCGTCTGCAAAAACACACCGGTCATAAACGGGGATGATACGCTGAAGAACGGGCTTGACCGTCCCAACAAAACGCTTTACGGAGATATAAAATGCGGCGCGAGCGTCAAAAACGGAACGGCGCTCGAATACAGCTTCGATAAGCCGGAGCTTGTGAGATCGGTGCATATAACGTTTGACAGCGACCTTGACAGAAACACTCTGCCCGGTGATTATCCCGACAGGGTGCATCCCATGCGCGCAAACCTCAGAAAGGACAGCCCTCAGACGTGTATGCCGAAAACACTTTGCAGATGCTTTGTTTTAAGCATCGTTACGGAAAGTGGAGAGCGCGAAATAATAAACTGCGCGGAAAATATAAAGCGCGCCTTCAGCGTTGATGTTAACGAATATGTGCGCGGGCTGAAGCTTGCCGTGCTGTCGAACTGGGGCGGAACGGAGGAAACGAACGTCTTTTCATTTGATTTCAGATAATAAAATATTATGCGGGGGACAAAGTCCCCCGCAACCCGTTTTAACACTCGTATATATACGTTTTAAAGGCGTTTTCGCCTTTTTTAATATTGTATTTTATCGCCGGTATTGCCGTTTTGGGCGACATGAGATTTGTATTCGGAGCAACCTTTACAACCATGCCGCTGCCGGTGTCGGACTGAACGGCGCAGAGCGAAAATACGTTTTTGGCCGACGCAAAGCGCTCCTCCTCCGTTATTACGCACATATCCTCATCCTTGCAGGAAACGGCAAAGCCGCTGTCGTAGGCTGTGCAGTCGTACTCCGAATTAACGATGTGCTTTCTTATGTGTCCGTAATCTGTTGGTATTATTTCGGTTTCAACGTCAATGCCCTTAAGCGGCGACCATTTGATTATAAGGCGGTCCTCAAGTAGCTCGAAGCCGTTATTGCGTATGCGCGTAAATACGCGCTCGTCAAGCTCGAATGACAGCGTGCTGTCCGGCGCGGATTCGAAAAAGCCGAGGGCGCTTTTCGGCACACTGAAGCCGAATACGGTTGAATATGCAAATTTCAGATATTTATACCGCATATGACCGCAGTAGAAATCTGTAAGTGTTCCGGCGGGATAAAGCGTTGCCGCGCCGCGGTAACGGGCCGCAAGCATATCGGCCTTTTCAAGCTTTTTTACATCCTTTAAAGGCGCCATTGCAAGCGGCTTTACGCTCCAGAACTCGTGATCGTCGGGAAGCGCCATAAACGCAAACGCTTTCATGCTCCAGTACGGCGAGCCGGGCGCATTGTAATTTTCCGACATCGTAAGCTGGCTGTAGCGGTAGCCTACGTTTAAGACATGGCCGTTATCAAATATATACGGATCATCAAACCAATAATTCAAGCCGCGCACTATTATACCCTTTATGACGCCGATCGGGAACGGGCGCACATCGGCAAGCAGGCACGCGCTCCAGAAAGAAAGCTGCGCAAACCTGTATGTAAGCGAGCGTCCGTAAGGGACGGCCGCGCCGTCGTCGGCAAACCAATAGATATACTGCTTTGCAAATTCCGCCGCGCGCTCCCTAAAAAGCTTTGCGCGCTTCGGGTCGTTTTTACCCTCCGCAACGGCATATACAAGGCTGTAAAAATGAATCGCAAACGCTATGTAATAATCCTTCTGTCCGTTTGCGCCGTCGCGGTACCAGCCGTCGCCGAGATAAAACGATTCTATCGTTTCAAGATCGGCGTTAAGCTTTTCCTCGCTCCATTCGCGTCCCAGCCGACGAAGCGCCGTGTTTACAAGCACCCTGAAAAAGCGCCAGTTATTTAAAGGTATATCGTGGTCGTTTATTGTATAAAGCCATTTAGCGAAGTTGTCCTTTTCGCTGTCGCTAAGCGGTTCCCAGAGCCTTTCGGGTGTCAGGAGCAGCCCGTACGCAAGCGCTGCCATTTCAACAAACCGCTGGTCGCCGTCATGGCAGTCGCCCCAGTATTCGCCGCTTTCGGGATCGGTCCCGGCGGCTATGCCTTTTGCATATATCTTTGCAAACGGCGACGCCTTGCCGCCGCCTGCCCAGTACGGCACAAGCCCCCAAAGCTGGCGCGCAAACGCCTCCATCCTTGCCGCCGTGTTTTCATACCACGTAAACGCGCCGCCAAGGTCGAGAAACGCGCATTTTTGCGTATATTTATCTTTCAGCGGCTCCACTATGCTCATAAGAATATTCTCAAAATCCTTTTTCGTGTTCAGTTCCATTTTACTGCCATTCCTTTCATTTTGCCTGTCATCCTGCCCGGCAGCTGCCGTATATATAAATTCGGCAGGCTCCACATATGTCGCGGCTTATATATTGCTATATTACATTATACAAGCCGCATAATTCAAAGTCAATAGGTTTTCGGCAAAAAAGCGCATTTTCTTATCCGAGACGATACAAATCGTCAAAAAAGTCCGGGTATGATATTTCAACACACCTTGCATCGTCAAGCGACGAAGCGCCGCCGGCAAGCTGCGCAAGCACGGCAAGGCTCATCGCCATGCGGTGATCGCCGTATGTTTTAAAATCGGCTCCGTGAAGCGTCCGCCCGCCGCGGATTATCATGCCGTCGTCCGTTTCGGAAATATCGGCGCCGCATTTTTTAAATTCCGTAACAACGGCGTGTATCCTGTCCGTTTCCTTTACTTTCAGCTCCTGCGCATCTTTTATCACCGTTTCGCCGCCGGCAAAAAGAGCCGCGGCGGCAATAACGGGAAGCTCGTCTATAAGCCGCGGTATAAGCGCGCCGCATATTTGCGTTCCCGTGAGGTGTGATGATGATACGGTTATATCGGCAGCCGATTCGCCCGCGGACACTCGCACGTTTTCAAGCTTTATTTTTGCGCCCATGCTTTTTAAAACGTCTATAATGCCCGTCCTTGTTTCGTTTATCCCGACGTTTCTTATCGTGATGCACGAATCCGGCATTATTGCGCCGAGTACCATAAAAAACGCAGCCGATGAAATATCACCGGGAACAATAACCTCCTGCGCTGTAAGCGCCGGCACGGGCTTGAGGCAAACGTCAAGGCCGCTGACGTCTATATCGGCGCCCATCGCTTTCAGCATAAGCTCCGTATGGTCGCGCGATTTTTCCTTTTCCCTTATTATTGTTCCGCCCTCCGCATACAGGCCGGCAAGCAGCAGCGACGTTTTAACCTGCGCCGATGCAACGGGCATGTCATATTCTATGCCGTGAAGCCTTGAACCCGTTATTTTAAGCGGACAATATTCGCCGCTTATTTTTGCGCCCATCTGTGACAGCGGTTCCGTAACGCGGCGCATTGGACGGCGGCATATTGAAGCATCGCCCGTTATTTCGGAATTGAAGCTCTGGCCCGAAAGCAGTCCGCATAAAAGGCGCGTTGTTGTGCCGCTGTTGCCGGTGTAAAGCGTTTTCCGCGGCGCGGAAAGCCCGTGCAGTCCCCTGCCCTTTACCGTTACGTTTTCACCGTCCGCCTCTATATCTATCCCCATTTGCCTAAAGCAATCTATTGTGGAAAGACAATCGGCGCCCGGGAGAAAACCGCTTATGCGCGTTTCGCCGCGGGCAATCGCACCGAGCATAACGGCTCTGTGCGATATTGATTTGTCGCCCGGCACGGTCATTTCACCGCGTGCGTTTTTAATTTTCTTTATTTCCATTTTGTATATCAACAGCCTTTCAAATTCATATAACACGCTTTGTGTCATAAAATATTATAGCACACTGCAAAACAAAAAACAAGGGGCTGATATATTTTGAAAAAACAAGGCTTTGTTGCGGGAGCTATGCTGCTTATGATTTCAAACGCCGTTTCGAAAATTCTCGGCGCGGTGTTTAAGATTCCGCTTACATATATAATAGGCGAAGAAGGCATGGCCGTTTATAATTCGGCGTTCGGAATATATATAATGTTCCTTTCGTTTATAATATCGGGGCTGCCGTTTGCGGTATCGAAGCTCGTGTCCGAATATTCCGCATCGGGCGATATAAAAAAGCTTTCGTATACCGTTCGCCTTTCAAATGCAATCCTGCTTTTCGCGGGTTTTTTTGGAAGCTTATGCCTTTATTTTTTCGCCGATTTTTTTGCTCTTGCCGTAAGAGAGGAAAAGGCCGTGTTTGCGATAAAAATGATTGCGCCTTCGGTGTTTTTTGTGGCCTTGGGCACAACGGCGCGCAGCTATTTCCAGGGTATATCGAATATGCTGCCGACAGCCGTATCGCAGATAACGGAAGCCGTTATAAAGCTCGGAGCGGGATATATTCTTGCCGTAAAGCTGTCGCCGCTCGGTATTCCGGCGGCGGCCGGCGGCGCGGTGCTCGGCGTTGCGATAGGCGAAGCGGCGGCAACCGCCGTATTTTTGGGAGCGTTTATATTTTCAAGGCACGGCTTTTTGCCGTGTCACGCCGAGGATAAAAAAAGCGTAAGAGCAGCGCTTTTTAATATTGCCGTGCCTCTGCTTTTTTCGGCTGTTGTTTCATCGCTGCTTTCCGTTGCCGATACGGGGATCATGCGCGCCGGGCTTATCGGTTACGGCTGCGCGCCAAATGAAGCGCGGCGCGTATACGGAGCATACACCGGCTATGCAATGACCGTGCTGCATCTGCCCGTAGGTATACTTGCCACGCTCGGCGTAAGTATCCTGCCCGTCATTGCCGGAAGCCTTTCCGTAAACGATATGCGCCGCGCACGTAATGCGGCCCGCGGCGCAGTTATGCTTTCGGTTGTAATGTCCGTGCCGTGCTCCGTTATCGTGTTTTTTATGAGCGATGAGCTTCTTTCAATACTTTTCGGCAACAGCGCATCGTCCGTCATGCTTGCCGCAAGCGCGCCGTGCATTATAATGCTCTCCGTTATAAACATCATAACGGCAATGCTCCGCTCTGCCGGAAAAATAATAACGGTCTTTGCTTATACCTCCGTTTTGGCGCTGCTTAAAATTCTGATGTGCGCCGTTCTCATGCCGGCGTTCGGGATATACGGCGCAATAGCGTCGTCAAACATATGCTGTTTTTTGGAGCTTATCGTTTCCGTATATATTATTAAGAAAAAACTCGGTTTAAAATTCGGGATTTCGGAAACAATTATAAAGCCGGCACTTGGTGCGGCAGCAATGATTTTATGTATTTCCCTTGTTAAGGAGCCGCTTTTGTCATTTATAAAAAAAGATGTTTTTGCGGCAGCTGTTATATGCGTGTTTTCGCTTTCCGTTTACGCGGGAACGCTTGCGCTTTCGGGAAGCGCGGCCCTCAGCCGGCTTTTTTTGTTCGGAAGGTCAAAAAACAGTTGAAAAAAAGCGGCTGCGGTGGTATAATAATAACCGAAAAAAATTCACCGGAAATTTAGGTATCGGAGGAAATGCAAAATGGAGCTTAACAAGGAACAATATACGATAGACGATCTTTTTGAAATACTCGCGATTCTCCGCGGCGAAAACGGCTGTCCGTGGGACAGGGTTCAGACGCACGAGAGCATCAAAAAAAATATGATCGAGGAATGTTACGAGGCAGTTGACGCGCTCGACAACGGCAGCGACGGCGACTTTGCAAACGAGCTCGGCGATGTGCTCCTGCAGGTGGCGTTCCATTCACAGCTTGCGGAAGAACGCGGGGCGTTTGATTTTAACGACGTATTGAACGAGGTTTGCCGAAAGCTCATACGCCGCCATACGCACGTTTTCGGCGCGGACAAAGCCGGAAATGAAGCCGAAGCGCTCTTAACCTGGGAGGAAAATAAGAAAAAAGAAAAGAATTTGTCATCGTACACATCGCTTCTGAAAGAGGTGCCGTCGTATCTGCCCGCGCTTATGCGCGCCGAAAAAATTCAGAAAAAAGCCGGCTCCGCCGGTTTTGATTGGGACGATACGGACGGCGTATACGAAAAGCTTTCGGAGGAAATAAGCGAGGTTAAAAACGCAAAAACGCAATCCGAAAAAGAGGAAGAACTGGGAGATTTATTGTTTACAGCCGTAAACCTCTGCCGCCACATGAATGTATGCGCGGAAACGGCCCTTGCCGGCGCATCGAGCAAATTTATACGCCGTTTTGAAAAAGCGGAGCAGTGCGCAAGGGAGGACGGAAAAGAGCTTTCCGGCCTAAATCCCGAGGAATTGGAGCAAATTTGGGAAAAAATCAAGAAAAACTGAGGATTTTCTTCGGAAATATGCGGAAAAGACTTGACATTTTGCTGATTTTATAATAAAATACTGTTTGATATATGGCTGTACAAGCCTTAACAATGTTATTTTATTTTCAAGGAGGAAAATATATTATGAACAAAACTGATTTAATTGCCGCTGTGGCTCAGAATGCCGAGCTGACAAAGAAGGATGCAGAGGCTGCCGTTTCGGCTGTTATCGAGAGCATCACAAACGCGCTCTGCGAAGGCGACAAGGTTCAGCTTGTTGGATTTGGTACATTTGAGGTTAGAGCAAGAGAAGCAAGAACAGGCAAGAACCCCAGAACAGGCGAAGCTATTGAGATAGCCGCTTCAAAGGTGCCTGCATTTAAGGCAGGCAAGGCTCTTAAGGACGCCGTAAACGCTTAAATGATTGCATAATATAAATACAAAGCGCGGCGGCGCCGTTTTCTTCGGGAAACAGCGCCGCCGCGTTGTTTTTTTAGTGTGTTTTTTTCTAAAAAATATTATTTTTTTGTCCGTACTGCCATATACATTATACGAGGTGATGTGCGGTGAAGAAAATGCTGTTGGCTTTGTTTGCGTTTTTGGGCGTTATACTTATACTGCCGCTTATTATTGTTGAGCTTATGGGCGGGAGCGGAAATAAAACGGCAAAGGACAATGAGCTTATAAGCGTATATTTTGCGGACGAGGATGAGGTTAAGGAAATAAACGCGGGAGAATATCTTGTAGGCGTTGTTGCGGCGGAAATGCCGGCGGAATTTGATGAGGAGGCGCTGAAGGCCCAGGCCGCCGCGGCAAGGACTTACATGACTTATCACAGCGCAAAATCAAAAGAGCATAAGGGCGGCGCAGCCGTATGCACCGACCACACTCATTGCCAGGCGTGGGTCGATATAAACGACAAAATGGAGGCATGGGGCGGCGACGCCAAAAAGTACAGAAAGAAGATAGAAAATGCCGTAAGCGATACGGCCGATGAGCTTATAAAATATAACGGCGAACCGATAAACGCCGTATTCTTTTCAACCTCGTCGGGGCACACCGAAAATTCCGCCGACGTTTGGGGAGAGGCCCTGCCGTATCTTGTGAGCGTTGAATCACCGGGAGAGGAAAACGCGCCGAAATTCACAAGCGAAGCTTCGTTTACGCTTGATGAAGCAAAAAGCAGGCTTTCCGGCGCATTTAACATTACATCGTTTACCGAGCCGCTTTTTTCCGATATTGAAAGAACGGACAGCGGCGCGGTAAAAACGGTAAATGTGTGCGGCAATACTGTGAAGGGCACGGAATTGAGGACGGCGTTTGACCTTAATTCGGCAAATATCGAGATAACCGAAGCTGACGGCGCCGTAAAGTTTAATGTGCGCGGTTACGGTCACGGCGTCGGCATGAGCCAGTACGGCGCAAACGCGATGGCAAAAAACGGCGCGGACTATAAGGAAATTTTAACGCACTATTATACGGGCGCCGAGGTTTCAAAATAGGGATTACAGCGCACCGTGGCGTTTTTTGTATTCCCGCGGAGATATTCCCATATGCTTTTTAAAGAAGCGCGATAAATAAAACTCATTGTTAAAACGCAGTTCTTCGGCAATTTCTTTTATTGTTTTGCTCTCAAACTGGAGCATGAGTTTTATTTTGTCGAGCAGCATATCCGTCATAAGTTTTTTTATCGACCGGCCCGTATCGTCTTTAAATTTATGGCTTATATACGTCTGCGAGAAGCCGACATGGCGGCATACTTCGGCAACCGACGTGTCGGCATACGTATTGTCCTCAACGTATTTGAAAAGGCTTTCGTATTTTTTATAAATTTTAAGCTCACGCGTTATTTTATCGGAATACGGCTCAAGCGCCGATGCGGCAATTTTGAGTATATAGCTCTGAAAAAACAGCGCGGACGTTACATTGTCGCAGTAGCATATATTTTTCAGCCGCTCCGCTTCTTCCTTTGGAACGGATATTTTTATTATTTTCTCAATGCTTGAAAGAATGTCCGTTCCGGGAATAATAAAAAGCTTAAAATGTATAAAAAGCTTTTGCATATATTTGTCGCACCGGTAATTGTAGCTTGAATTTGCCGGTATAAGATAAATATTGTACGGCTCCAAATCAACGTGTTCTTTTTCATTGTATAAATATCCGTTTCCGTCAAGAACAACATAAAGCCTGTTGTAGCTGTGGCAGTGATTGTCAAAATGCCATTCCTCGCCCACCTCGCAGTGATAAGTGCACAGCATGTCAAGCTTTATAAAATTACCGAAATCGGTTATATTCGAAAATCTGCGGTTAAGCATAAGCCACCCTCCCCTTGTATTAAAATTATACCATGCCAAAGCCTTTTACGCAACAGCAAAAAGCGAAAAAGTGTATGTTTTGGGATAAAAACTGCATTTGATTTTTTACGTTTGCGTATTATAATAAACATATGAAAAAAATCCGGGCGCGGCGTATTGCAAATTTTTTAAAGCCGTGCCGGAATCGAGAAAGGAGCACAAAAATCATGAAAAAACTGATCAGTCTTTTTACGACGGGGATTATGGCGGCAATGTGCGTTATGTCGTCCGTTTCCGCCGGCGCGGCCGGATACGAGCATACGATTGCCGCTGAGGCGATGTGCGGCATAGGCGGATATTCCTCCGATCAATCAAAAACAAATATCGGCTTCCGTGTCGGCGGAACAGCTTCGGGTGTTGTTGACGCATACGGCGACCCTGCTGTATCCGGCGGGAAAAATTCAAAAGACGTAAAAGTCGGATTTGCCCGTTTTGATCTTGGAAACGATACTTCAAACGTCACAAAATTCGAGCTTACGCTGACGGGCGGCACAACCATAAGCGGCAGAAACGGCAATATAAATCTTTACGCCGCCGTCGCCGATGCAGATTCGGCCGTTGTATCGGGCAGCGCGCCGGCAGGAGAAAATTGGACAAGCTTTTCCTGGAACGGCCGTCCGGCTCTTGAAACAGAACTTACGCAAGGAATGCCCGATATTGTTGTTACGCCGCCGAGCAGTGCGGTCATTGACGTAACCGAACTTTTGCAGAATAAAACGGGCGTTGTTACGCTTGCCGTTTTGGGTGAACCGCAAAGCGGTGCGGGAGATATGATATACAGCTCCGCTTCTCTTACGATGACGACTGATAAATACATCGAGCCGACTGCCGGAATTGAGATTGATTTTAAAGATGAAAACGCTCTTGAAGGCTGGAGCAGCGTTTCGGGCGCGCGGTTTGAAGCAGATGACACGATCGGAAATTACGCTGTGCTCGACGGCGCGGCTTCCGCAAGCGCGCCGCGCACTCCCGAATTTGAAACGGCGGCACAGATGATAATCGATTTTGACATGATGCTTCCGTCGAAAAAAGCCGACGGCACAACCGACAATAAAATAGGCGGCGGAAATACGGGCGGCATTGCTCTTATGCAGGGCGATAAGACGGCCGCAGTCATAGGCTACAGAGGCGACGGGCAGGGACAGCCGAGCAACATTTTATCAACGGGCGGAACAAGCACCGATTACGTAAACGGGATTGTTGACGGCAAGGCAACAACGTATTTTGACCGTTGGATGCACTATACGGTACTTATAGATACAATAAACAAAACAGGCGATCTGTTTCTGACCGATCCCGAAACGGGCACTGTATACCGTCATGAGGGCAGGCTCGATAAATACATTTCAAATATATCGTCGCTTACAAATATAGGCGTTGTATCGAACGAAGGCTACGCCGCCGCGCTTGCAAATCTCAGCGTCAAAGCATCCGCGGCATCAAGCGTTGCTATAAGCTCGGAGGATAACACCGATACGCAGTATATTCCCGGCTCCGGCAGCGTTTCGACGGTACAGTATTTCGCAAACGCATATTACGGCATCACATATAACAAAAACGGAGAAAAGGTGCAAACCGGCGAAACGGCGTCTCTCAATAATAAAAGCTTAAGCTTTTCGATAAGCAACGGCAGCGGAGAAGCCGTTAACGAAAACGAAATAAGCATTGATTCAAAAACAGGGCTGCTTTCGATTTATCCCGAAGCAGAAGCGGGCGATTACACGGTTACGGCAGCTTGCGACGGAATTTCGGAGAGCATGACGCTTCACGTTAAAGCAGATGCGCCGGCAGCCGCAATTCAGGTTTACGGCGAGGACGAGCTTTTAACCGGCGGCACTGCCGAATTAAAAGCAATACCGCTTGCCGATACCGGGGCGGTGCTTCCCGAAAAAGAAGTGACATGGTCAATAGACGGCGAAGCCTCGGGCTGCTCGATAAGCAGCGACGGCATTTTAACGGCGGGAAATATGCCCGGTGTTATAAAAGTAAAAGCGGCGTCAACAGAAAACGGAGTTTCGGGAACGCTTAATGTTTACATAAGGGACAGCCTTGACGGGCAAATAAAGGTTGAGGGCGTTATAACAAATAACGGCATCAATGCTTTTTCCGAAAATGACGTTATACGTGGCGTTGCGCTTCGTTCCGACGGCGAATACAAAAACGTATCGGTAAGCATAAAAGCGTTTGAAAGCAGCGGCGTTTTGTCCGGCGAAAAAACGTATACTCTCGATAATATTTCGAAAGGGGTTCAAACATTGGCGTTTGACACGGTAATGAGCTTGGAAAAAGCAGACAAGGTGCGCGTTAAAATATTTGATGAGAGCGGTAAGCTTATTTCCGCAAAAGCGGAGGATATTTTAAACGGCGTTTATAAAAACGTACCGCTTGTGAGCGACTGGATAACGGGTGCAAAATCCGGTCTTGGCATGGGAGCGGGCATTCTCTCGCCCGTCGGTGCGGCACGCGGAGTAGATCCCGAAATAACAGACCTCGAAAATTCCATAACGTATACAAGCGATGAAAATGCGCCCATGCCAACGTCCGATAACGTGCTTTGGTACAGAGAAGGCGCATACGAAAAGGGCGCCGGGATTTATGACCGCGACGGCGACGACT
>DVLU01000056.1 GCA_018715365.1 Candidatus Ornithomonoglobus intestinigallinarum
TTGTAAATTCGGCGGACAGCAGCGAAATCGCATACACTGCCGAAATCAGCGGCAATTCCGTAAATCTTAACCTTGCGGAAGCGCTTGCGCCCAATGCCGAATACGCGATCGTTATTCCGGCGGAAGCCGCAAACATAGACGGCGTAGTTTTGGGTGAAGAAACACGCCTTGTATTTAATACGAAAGACGATGCGTCATACAGCGGCGCGATCAAAGCTTTGACGATAGACGGCAATGCGGTAACAAACCTTTCGCAGATAAAGGCGGGAACAACGCTGACTGCCGACGTTAAGCTTGACAATGCAACGGCTGAAGACAAAAAGGCTGTTGTAATATTCAGTTTCTATAATGAAAGCGGCGCGCTTGTTAAGACAAATTACGAGGTAATTGACCTTAAGGCGGGCGCTAAGTTTGACGATGCGGTAGAATATACCGTTGAGGACATGACAGACGTTGCGGCTGCCAAAGTAATGCTTTGGGACGGTTTCAGAGGCATGAGAGCGCTTGACGGCTGCACAACGATAGACTGATAATAAAAAAACGCTTCGTTTTGCGGGCGGCGCGCTTTTGCGCCGCCCCTCCGGAGCGAAAACAAACGGAAAACAGAGAAGATAACAGGATAACAGAAAAAGATAACAGATAGGATATAAGGAATTTTGTTTGCGGCCGCCGTGTATGCGCGCCGCGGCAAAAAAGATTTGCAGGAGGAGGCTTTTGCGTTGAAAAAGATAATAATTTCAGCAGCGGCAGCGGCAATGCTGCTGTCATCTGCGGCATATGCTGCCGGACCGGAGATTGATTTTGACTATAATTCCGGCATGCTTACAATACAGGGAACAACGGAAAAACCGGATGAAACAATAACATTGAATATTTTAAAGCCGGGTGTTGATATAGAACAGCTTTACGGGGAAAACGGTGAAAGTATACTTCATAACGATTATACCGTAACCGACGATAACGGCAGATACAGCTTTATCATACCGATACCCGAAGGAGCGGAAAAGGGACAGTATACGGGATATATAGGCGCGCCGAGCTTTGATGCGCCCGAGGAGTTTACGCTTGCGTATATGAGCGGCGAGGAATACGCCGAGGCTGTCGGAAGGCTCAATGCCGCCGCGGGAGATGCGCAGGAATTTAAGAGTGTGTTGGATGAGATTGGGGAAGAGATAGGCTTTGTAAATTCGCTTACAAGCGTCGTTGACGCGGACGAAGCTGCCGAGCTTTTGAGAAAAGCCGTAGCCGAGCAGAGTCTCAGCACAACAAACAGCGGCGACAACAAAAAGCTTTATGATACCATAACGGTTATACAAGCATTTAACGAGAATAAAATGACTGACTTTGCTGATTATGCGGACAGTATTATAATAGATAATGAAAAGACTATTGAATTTTATAAGGATATAATAAGCGGCGGCAGCGCCGAAGCTGTGTTTACGTACGCGGCAAGCGGCAAGAATATACAAAGCATAGACGAGCTTGAAACCGTTCTTGAGGACGCCGTTATGATTTCCGTTGTACGCTATCCCGACGGCATAGGAAACATCGAGAAGGTACTTAAGGAATACAAGGACAGAACGGGCGCAAAAACGGACAGCGCAAAAAATGCGAATTATTCGGCGATTTCCGGCAAGAGCTACAGCAGCGTTGACGCCCTCATACAGGCGTTTAACAACAGCGTTAATTCAAACGGCACCGGAACCGGCGGCGGAGGCGGCGGCTCAACCGGCGGCGGCGGATCGACCGGAGGAGGCGGTTCAACAGGAGGCGGCAATATAGCAAGCCCGATAAATCCGTCGAACCCGACAAAACCGGAAATCGGCATAAAATTTGAGGATTTGAATTCCGTTCCGTGGGCGTATGAGGCAATTTCAAAGCTGTTCAGCGCGGGCGTTATTTCGGGCAGGAGCGAAACGATATTTGCGCCCAATGATTTTGTAACGCGTGAGGAATTTGCAAAGCTTGTTGTAACGGCGTTCGGCTTTAACGATGACAATTTCACAAATAATTACGTTGACGTTCCCAAGGGTGCATGGTATGAGCAATACGTATGCTCGGCAACGGAGCACGGTATATGCAACGGAATAGGCGACTCGAAATTCGGCGTCGGCACAAACATCAAAAGACAGGATATGTGCGTTATGATTTATAACGCAATAAAGGCAAACGGCGACAGCCTTGCATCGGCCGGAATAGAATTTTCGGATGCGGCAGACATTGCGGATTACGCATCGGAGGCGGTCGGCGCGCTTGCAAACGCGGGCGTGGTAAACGGCGTTGGCGACAATCTGTTCGACCCCAACGGCACGGCAACGCGCGCTCAGGCGGCTGTTATAATAAACAACGCGCTTGAAATGCAATAATATTTTGGGAAGGAGATACATCATGAAAAAGCTAATAGGTATCTTATGCTGTATGGCGGCGCTCGTGATGAGCTTTGCCGCCCAGGCGAAATCCTTTGATATTGAAAGGAATCTTGAGATTTTGCAGATGCTCGGCATTGACGAGGACGTAAGCATGAGCACTCTGAACACCGACAAAGAGGTAACGCGCGCAGACTTTGTGTATAATACGGCGGCGCTTATAGGCGCGGGCTCGGAAACAAGCACGATGGTATATTACCACGACGTCAGCAAAGATTACTGGGCGTTTAATGCGATAAGCGCGCTCACGTCAAGAGGTATAATAAGCGGCGGCGAAAATTCAATGTTCCGCCCCGAGGACGCAATAACGCGTATGGAGGCCGTAAAGATCCTTACTTCGATAATGGGCTACGGTCAGTATGCCGAATCGCAGGGCGGCTACCCGAACGGCTATATGGCGGCAGCAAGCACCGCCGGACTTTTCGACGGCTGCTCGTCTTCCGAAACGCTCACGGTCGGAGATATGTATACAATGCTTGTAAACGCGCTTACGGGGCCTACCATGGTTGTTGAATACAGCGGCGCGGGCAACACCTACAGAATCGACGAGGATACAACAATTTTAAGTGTTTACCACAATATGTATCTTGAGAGCGGAACGCTTACGGGCGCCGATACGATAGACATCCTTAATTCGGACGTTATTCCCGAGGGCAGGGCCGTTATAGAAAATGCGGAATACATATCGGGAAGCATAGACGCCGTTGATTTTCTCGGCAGCGAGGTTGATTTTATTTACAGGACAAACGAATATGACGAAAGAGAGCTTATGTGGCTTTCGGGCAGAGGAACAAACCAGACGCTTGAGCTTGACGACACATATTCATGCTCATACGATGAAAACGGAAATGTTTTAACATATACCGGCAGCGACGGCAATCAGAAAAGAGCCAAGCTTGACCCGGGCTTTGTAATGGTTTACAACGGTTCGGCAACAAGCGATAATGTAAGCGAGATATTAAACAGCGAAAGATATACGCTGAAGCTTATATCAACGGCTGGTTCGGGCAGCTATGACCTTGCCATAGTATGGCGCTATGAAAACTATTTTGTGGGAAGCATAGACAAGGATAAGGGCATAATATACGATAAAACAGACTGGTCAAGCGTCAGCCTTTCGGAGTCCGATTACGACAGCTGCGTAATAAAGGTCGGCGGCAGCGTTTCCACGCTGGACAGCATTACGGAGGATATGGTTGTAAGCGTATATAAATCAAATGACGGACGCCGCGTTCTTGCGGAGGCTTCGGCGGTAACCGCAAACGGCGTTATCGACAGCATATCCGACAGCAAGGGCGACGAGATTATCACAATATCCGGCAGCGAATATATCGTATACGACAGCAGCAAAGACTTAGGCTGCAGTGCCGGCGATAACGTTACGCTGTATCTTGATATAAACGGTTATGTTGCCGGAGTTAAAAAGGCAAAGGGCTCGGGCGATTTCGGATACATTATAAAAACATACGAGGGCGACCTTCCCGGCGAGGAATTTTATATAAGGCTTATGGACAGCGAGGGAACGATAGACGATTATAAGTGCTCCGACAAAATCGTTGTTGACGGTCAGAAAATGGATGTTGAGGACCTTAACATAAAGTTTGTGTCGGGCGGCAAAACGGTGCAGCAGCTCGTATGGTTCAGAACGAACAGCGACGGACAGCTTGTAAATATTGACACGCCGTATCTCGGCGAGGGAGAATCGGCAGATACGTCGCTTCGCGAATACCAGAGCAGCAGCAGTATAATGTATAAGAACAACGGCAAAATGGGAACAAAAATTTACGTAAACGACAGCACAAAAATATTTGCCGTTCCCAATACCGATGAAGAAGCGTCAAACGAGGATTATATGGTAAAAAGCCGTTCCAATCTCGTAAACGATACGTCGTACATGACAAGCGCCTACAGAATGGGAAGCGATCTGCTCGAATACGAGGAAGTGCTTGTAATCCACGGCACAAACTGGACGGCAGCGTCAAACACAGACCCGCTCATGCTCGTTTCCGATATTCAGCAGGGACTAAACGACAACGGCGAGGTTGTTGAGGTTATACACGGCTTTAAGGGCAGCGAGGAAGTATGGCTCACCTGCGATGCGTCATTCTCATGCGATCTTTCCGGTATCGATGCCGGCGATACGATAAGAGTTGAATATTCGCGCAGCGGAGATGTTATAAAAACAACAAAATATTACGACTACAGCGAGCGCAAGGGCACGTCAATTGACGCAAGCTCACTGAATGCCGGCTTCAGAGCCGGAGCCGTGTTCGCAAACGACAGAGTCGGCGATATGATCTTGTGCGGCTATTCGGACGGCTCGGAGTTTGACGAGGTATTTAATCTCGGCGGAGTAACCATTCTTGTATACGATTCCGAGGTAAACGGCGGAACGGCAAGGACGGGAAGTCTTGGAGATATAAAAACGTATCAGATGACACGCAGCACCGACGAATGCTCAACGATGGTTATCCATACAAACTGGATGTACCCCGTTACGGTTGTTATATATAACTGATATTCGGAGATAAGTGCAGCTGAAGATAAAACCCTTTGAAAAATACAAAAGACAAATTATTATAACAATAGGAGCGTTGGCTTAAATAGTGAAAAGGAATTGATTGCGATATGAAAAATTTAAGACCTGCGGCAGTGCCGCTTATAACGGTTGATCCGTATTTCAGCATATGGTCGGTAAACGACAAGCTGTATGAAGGAGCCACATGCCATTGGACGGGACGGCGAAATCCCATGACGGCAGGACTGATTATTGACGGTGAGTATTATGTTATCATGGGCGAGGAGCGTGCCGATACCGATATAAGAACATGGGGATATTATAAGGTGATAGAGCAGAAGTCGCTTGAGGTGACGCCCACAAGGACGATTTATGAATTTGAAAACGATACGGTGCGCGTAACGCTCACGTTTACAACGCCGCTGCTGCTCGATAATCTGAAAATCATGACAAGACCGGTATCGTATATCGAATACGATATAGAGGTGCTTGACGGTAAAACACACGATATAAAATTCTATTTTGACATTTCGGGAGAATGCTGCATAAGCAAGCGCTGCGGATATGTTGACTTCAAAAGGACGGGATATTCGCTTTGCTGCGGAAATTCCGAGCAGAAGGTTTTGTCATACAGCGGCGACAGCGTTGCAATAAACTGGGGATATATACATATCGCAGACCCCGACGCCGAGGTTGTTGCGGGAGTAAGCCGCGATCTGCTTGCCGCCGGTAAGCAAAGAAAGCTCGGCATGGACCATGTTGAGGTATTCGACCAGTTCCCGTCAATGGCTGTGCAGAAAACGGAAAAGCACGGAGTTATTACGCTTGCTTATGACGACGTAAAGGCTATCGAATATTTCGGAGACCTTCTTGACGGCTATTACAGGCATTATTATCGGAGCTTTGAGGAAATGCTCAGGGACG
>DVLU01000057.1 GCA_018715365.1 Candidatus Ornithomonoglobus intestinigallinarum
ACCGAATACGTTGACGCCATAATGCGCGATATAGAGTGGCTCGGCTTTAAATGGGGCAGGGTTATGTATGCGTCAGATTATTTTGACGCGATATACGAAGCGGCGGTAAAGCTTATAAAAAAAGGCAAGGCTTATGTCTGCGACCTTTCCGCCGACGAAATACGGGAGTACCGCGGAACGCTTACGGAGCCCGGCAAAAACAGCCCGTACCGCGGCAGAAGCATAGAGGAAAACCTTGATCTTTTTGAGCGTATGACAAACGGAGAATTCCCCGACGGCTCAAAGGTTTTAAGGGCGAAAATAGATATGGCGTCGCCTAATCTCAATATGCGCGACCCCGTAATATACAGGATATTAAGAGCGCATCATCACCGCACCGGCGATAAATGGGTGGTATATCCGATGTATGATTTTGCGCACCCCATATCCGATACGGTGGAGGGCGTAACACATTCGCTCTGCTCTCTTGAATTTGAGGATCACAGGCCGCTTTACGACTGGGTGCTGAAAGAAGTCGGCTACGAGAAGCCGTCGCGCCAGATAGAGTTTGCGCGCATGAACCTTAATTATACGCTCACAAGCAAGCGGAAATGTCTGCAGCTTGTGCGCGACGGTATAGTTTCCGGCTGGGACGACCCGAGAATGTCAACGCTCTGCGGCATGAGACGCCGCGGCTACACGCCCGAGGCAATACGCGATTTCTGCGACAGGATAGGCGTATCGAAGGCAAACAGCGTTATTGATTTTGCGCTGCTCGAAGCGTGCCTGAGAGAAGACCTGAATAAAAGGGCGCCGCGCGCAATGGCCGTTTTAAGGCCGATAAAGCTTATAATAGACAATTATCCCGAGGATAAAACTGAGGAAATTGAGGTTGAGGTAAACCCCGAGGACCCTTCGATGGGCACGAGGAAAGTCGAGTTTTCAAAGGAATTATATATTGAATCCGACGACTTTATGGAGGAGGCGCCCAAGAAGTATTTCAGACTGAAAATCGGCAGCGAGGTAAGGCTGAAAAGCGCATATTACGTTACGGCCGTAAGCTGCGAAAAGGACGCTGACGGAAACGTCACGGCCGTTCACTGCACGTATGACCCCGAAACGCGCGGCGGGCAGTCGCCGGACGGACGCAAGGTAAAGGGGACGATCCATTGGGTGAGCGCCGCTCATGCCGTAACGGCGGAGGTCCGTCTTTACGACAGGCTCTTTAACGTTGAAAACCCGTCGGATGAAAGCAAGGTCGGAAGCTTTATCGAAAACCTGAATCCCAATTCGATTGAGGTAATAGAGGACGCAAAAATCGAAAGCACAATGACAAATTTAAAAGAGGGCGACACGTTCCAGTTTATGCGTCAGGGCTATTTCTGCGTTGACAGTGATTCGACGCCGGAGCGCCCCGTGTTTAATAGGGCCGTAGGGCTTAAGGACAGCTGGGCGAAGCTTAAAAAGTAATAATAAAAGCAGCAAATAACCGAAGCAACAAAAATCAAAACAGGAAAGAAGTAATGAATGATGAATTATGAGAAATTTTACGCCGACAGAGTAAAGCCCATGAAGGGCTCGGCAATACGCGAGATGTTTAAGAGAATGGCGGATCCCGAAATAATATCGCTTGCGGGCGGAAACCCGGCTTCCGAGCTGTTCCCCGGCGAGGAGCTTTCAAAAATAGCGGGCAAAATCCTTATGACAAACCCCACGGGCGCGCTCCAGTACGGTACGACCGACGGCGTTCCGGCAATGAAGGAATGTGCGCTTTCAAGGGCGCGCAAGGTTAATGCGGTAAAGGACGGCGACCAGGTTCTTATTATGACGGGCGCAAACCAGGGCATAGACCTTACGGCGAAGGCGATATTAAATAAGGGCGACAAAATTATAGTTGAAAGCCCGAGCTTTATAGGCAGCCTCAACGCCTTCAGAACGTACGAGGCTCAGCTTATAGGCGTTCCCATGGACGATAAGGGAATGAGGACCGATGCGCTTGAGGAAACGCTCAAGGCCAACCCCGATGTAAAAATGATTTACACGATCCCCACGTTCCAGAACCCGACGGGAACAACAATGCCGCTTGAGAGAAGGCAGCGCCTTATAGAGCTGGCAAACGAATACGATGTTATAATAATTGAGGACAACCCCTACGGCGATCTTCGCTTCAGGGGCGAGGAGGTGCCGACCGTAAAATCTCTCGATACAGACGGCAGGGTAATATATGCGGGTTCGTTCTCGAAGATTTTATCGCCGGGTATGCGTCTCGGGTATCTGATAGGCGCGCCGGAGCTGCTTGAAAAAATCGAGATTTTAAAGCAGGTAAACGACGTGCACACGCCCGTGCTCACACAGATGATGTGCGCCGAATTTATGAAAAAGTACGATATAGATAAGTATATAGAGAAAAACAGGGAGCTTTACGGCAAAAAATGCGCCGTGATGCTTGATGCGATGGAAAAATATTTCCCCGCGGGCAAGGTGAAATGGACAGTCCCCGATGGCGGCATATTCCTTTGGTGCGAATGTGAGGGCATAGAGGATATAACGCCCGTTATGGATAAGGCGCTTGAAAAGAAGGTTGCGATTGTCCCCGGCTCAAACTTTGCCATAGACCAGAGCGCACCGTCAAATATGTTCAGATTAAACTATTCGTCGGCAACTCCCGAGAAGCTCGAGGAGGGCATAAGACGTTTGGGCGAAGCGCTTAAAGAGGTTTTGTAAAACGGAGGAAGTGCAGATGGCAGAGGAAAATAAAACAGATGGCAAAAAAATAATATTCAGCGGCGTTCAGCCGTCGGGGAATCTTACGCTCGGCAATTACCTCGGCGCAATAAAAAACTGGGTAGCCTTGCAGCATGAGTATAACTGCATATATGCAATGATGGACCTACACACAATAACGGTCCGCCAGACGCCGGCCGAATTAAGGCGCAGAACTCTCGAGGTGCTTGCGCTTTATCTTGCATGCGGGATAGACCCGAAGGAATCAATACTTTTTGTGCAGTCGCAGAACCCGCATCATGCGGAGCTCGGCTGGGTGCTCGACTGCTATACGTATATGGGCGAGCTTCAGAGAATGACTCAGTTTAAGGACAAGTCGGCAAGGCACGCCGATAACATAAACGCGGGGCTTTTTACATATCCCGTGCTTATGGCGGCCGATATTCTGCTCTATCAGGCCGATTACGTCCCCGTCGGCAAGGACCAGCTTCAGCATATTGAAATATGCCGCGATATCGCCCAGCGCTTTAACGCAATCTACGGCGATGTGTTCAAGATCCCCGAAGGGCTGCTTTCAAAGTCGGGCGCGAAGATAATGAGCCTTCAGGAGCCGACAAGGAAAATGTCAAAATCGGACGAAAACCCGAAGGCGTATATCTCTATGATGGACGATATGAACGTTATCGTGAAAAAAATCAAGAGCGCCGTAACGGACAGCGAGGGCGTTATCGAATACCGCGAAAACGACGAAACGAAGGCGGGAATAAATAATCTGCTTTCGATTATGTCGGCCGTTACGGGCAGAACAATAGAAGATATTGCAAAGGATTATGCGGGCAGCGGCTACGGGACGTTCAAGAACGATGTGGCAGAAGCCGTTGTTGAAATGATGCGCCCGATACGCGCCGAATATGACAGAATAATAAAAGATAAGGAGTACCTTAAGGGCATATGCGCCGAGGGGCTTGAAAAAGCGTATGCCATCTCGGGCAGAACAATGCGCAAGGTCTATAAAAAAGTAGGCTTTTTGCAGAGATAGCGTATTTTGCCGGTGAAAGGAGTCAGATATGGGAACCCTGGACGTTTTGAATATGATATTTGCGTTTATAATATCATTTGTTTTTACGTTTGCCGCAACGCCTCTCGTAAGGCGGCTGGCATTTAAGATAGGCGCAATAGACGTGCCGCGTGATAAGCGCCGGATGCACAAAAAGCCGACGCCCAGAATAGGCGGGCTTGCCATAGTTTTCGGCTTTCTTGTTGCAACGCTCTGCTTTACTGATATGTCAAGGCAGCTGGCGGGAACGCTCTGCGGCGCGGCGATAATTGTCGCGCTCGGCATTATAGACGACTGCAACGCGCTTGACGCAAAGTTCAAATTCCTTGTGCAGATAGTCGCGGCGCTTGTTGTTGTGTTTGTCGGCGATATAAAAATAGACGTGTTTACAAACCCGAACATTTTCAGCAATGACCCCTATTGGGTGCTGCCGCCCTGGCTGTCCGTTGCCGTTACCGTTATATGGATAGTGTTTATAACAAACGCCGTCAACTTTATAGACGGCCTTGACGGTCTTGCGGCGGGAGTAAGCGCCATAATGTCTGTATCGCTTGTGTTTATAGCGATAAGAGTCGGGGAGGCGTCAATAGCAACGCTCGGCATCGCGCTCATGGGCTCTTGCTTCGGATTTTTGCCGTTTAACTTTAACCCGGCAAAGATTTTTATGGGCGATACGGGCTCTACGTTTCTCGGCTTTATGCTTGCAACGCTCTCCATTCAGGGAGTTTTCAAGAGCTATGCAGTAATATCGTTTGCCGTACCGCTTTTGATACTCGGCCTGCCGCTTTTTGACGCAAGCTTTGCAATGATACGCCGTATGGCGAAGGGGCAAAGCCCCATGATAGCAGACAGGGGCCACCTTCACCACAGGCTTATCGATATGGGCTTTTCACAGAAGCAGACGGTGTTTATACTGTACGCCATAAGCGGAGTTCTCGGTATCGCAGCCGTGCTGCTTGCCGAAAGCGGAGCGCTGAGAGCGCTGCTGCTGCTCATATGCGTGCTTATCTTCCTGCTGATAGGCTCGCTGCTCGGCAAAAACAGCTACGTTCACCATATAGAAAAGCATGAGGATGAGGGCGAAAACACGGAGGTAAAAAAAGATGAACAAAATTAAAGTAATGACCGTATTCGGCACGCGCCCCGAAGCGATAAAAATGGCGCCTTTGGCAATCGAGCTGAAAAAATACGACGAAATAGAATCGATCGTGTGCGTCACGGCACAGCACAGGCAGATGCTCGATCAGGTGCTTGAAATATTTAATATAAAGCCCGATTACGATCTCGATATAATGAAAACGCGCCAGACGCTTGTCGGCATAACAACGCGCGTGCTTGAAGGGCTTGACGAGGTTATAAAAAAAGAGCGGCCCGACATCGTGCTCGTTCACGGCGATACGTCAACAAGCTTTGTTGCGGCGCTTGCGGCGTTTTACAATCAGGTAAAGGTCGGTCACGTTGAAGCGGGGCTCAGGACATACGACAAGTATTCGCCGTTCCCCGAGGAAATGAACCGGCAGCTTACGGGAAGAATAGCCGACCTCAATTTTTCGCCGACGGAGCAGAACAGGCTGAACCTTTTAAAGGAAAACGTTCCGGACGAATCGATATATATAACGGGAAATACCGTCATAGACGCACTGAAAACGACGGTAAGAGACGATTACAAATTTAAAGAGGAAACGCTTAACGCAATAGATTTTGCAAATAAGCGCGTTATTATAGTAACGGCGCACCGCCGTGAAAATCTGGGAAAGCCGCTTGAAAATATATGCACGGCGCTGAAGGCTCTTGTGACAAAATACGGTGATACGGAGCTTGTTTATCCGGTGCATTTAAATCCCGCCGTGCGTGAAACGGCGTTCGGCATTTTGGGCGGGCTTGACAGAGTACATCTTATCGACCCGCTCGACGTTGAGGACCTTCACAACGCAATGGCGCGCAGCTTTATGGTTATGACCGACAGCGGCGGCATACAGGAGGAGGCGCCCGCGCTTGCAAAGCCGGTGCTCGTTTTGAGAAAAGAAACGGAGCGCCCCGAGGCTGTTGCGGCCGGTACGGTGAAAATCGCCGGAGTGGAGTATGATAACATAGTAAAGCTTGCGGAGGAGCTGCTTGAAGACGAAAATGCCTACAACAAAATGGCTCATGCCGCAAATCCTTACGGAGACGGAGAAGCGTCAAGGAGAACCGTTGAAGCAATACTTTACGCTTTCGGGCTGCGTGATGAACGGCCCGACCATTTTACCGTTAAATAAATAAAAGCACCGGCGGGAGGCGATGACCGTGAAGGATATTCTTGAAGTGATAGCAGAGCTCTTGGAGCAAAAAAAGTATATGGCGGTAAAGGACATAATAAGCGAAGCAAACGCCGCCGATATAGCAGCTTTTTTTGAAGAGCGGTTCGGTGATGATTTTAAAGAACAAAGCGAATTTCTGATTTTGTTCAGGCTTTTGCCGAAGGACCTTGCGGCGGAGGTTTTTGCCTTTATGAACCCCGATATGCAGGAGCACCTTATATCGGCATTTTCCGATAACGAGCTTCGGGAAATGCTTGCGAATACCTTTATAGACGATACGGTAGACCTCATTGAGGAAATGCCCGCAAACGTCGTTTCAAGAATACTGCGCAATTCCTCAACGGGAGCGCGCAAGGCCATAAACGCAATCCTGCGTTATCCGAAGGACAGCGCGGGCTCTATTATGACTATAGAGTATGTGAGCCTTCATAAGGATATGACCGTCGGCGAATCGTTTGCGAAAATACGCCGCGTGGGCGTAAACAAAGAAACGATATACACCTGCTACGTTACGGAAAACAGAAAGCTTGTCGGCATCGTTACGGTAAAGGACCTGTTCCTTGCCGAGGAGGACGATAAAATAGGCGATATAATGGAAACAAACATTATAAGCGTCGAAACGGGCGAGGATAAAGAGGTTGTCGCAAATATGTTCCAGAAGTACGACTTCCTTGCAATCCCCGTAACGGACAGGGACAAGCGCCTTGTCGGCATTGTAACCTTCGACGACGCTATGGACGTCATCCAGGACGAAAATACGGAGGACGTAACAAAAATGGCAGCTATAGCGCCGAACGAGGACACGTATTTCCGAACGGGAGTTTTAAAGCACGCGAGAAGCCGCATCGGCTGGCTGCTCGTGCTCATGATAAGCGCAACGATCACAGGCCTTATAACTTCAAAATACGAAACGGCGTTTGACGCGCTGCCGGTGCTTGTGTCGTTTATGCCGATGATAATGGACACCGGCGGAAACTGCGGCTCGCAAAGCTCAACGCTTATAATACGCGGCCTTGCATTGGGGGAAATACATTTTGCGGATTTCTTCCGTGTTGTGTTCAAGGAATTCAGGATAGCCATACTTGTGAGCGCGGTGCTTGCGCTTGTGAACGGAGTGAGAATATACCTTATGTATGACAGGGATATGCAGCTTGCGCTCACTATTTCACTGTCTGTTGTATGCACCGTCATAATATCAAAAATGATAGGCTCAATGCTGCCGATGCTTGCAAAAAAATGCCGCCTTGACCCGGCCCTTATGGCAACGCCGCTTATTTCAACGATAGTTGACAGCTGTTCGATATTTATTTACTTTAATATTGCCATGATAATCTTCGGATTACGTTAAATGGAATGTCGATTTTAAGGGGTGTAAAAAAATCGCCCGAGCGTTCAAGGGGGGCTGTAAAAAAACTCGACATATAAAATGAGTGCATATGGGGTGTTCAAAAAAAATCGTTCAGAACGGACGAAAATCAGTTTACAGCGGCGGTCGCAGCCGACGCTGTAAACCTTGCCCGACGGCGTATAGACATACTCCGAGGGTGATTTTTGTTCGTAGTTCAAGGGCATAAAACAGA
>DVLU01000058.1 GCA_018715365.1 Candidatus Ornithomonoglobus intestinigallinarum
GAGAACATCAGATGATACGACAATTCTTGTCGTCATCAATCCTGCAAACTCAGTATATACACAGCCATTAGACGCACAGCCGAAGGAAGTCATCTATTCATATAACGGCAAAAGCGAATTTGAGGACGGAAGGGCGTGCGAATTTTTTTCTGTAAATTAAGCTTCTGTGGTAAAATTTATATTTTTCAGGGCAGGGCATTCGTCCTGCCCCAGTTACAATATATCATAAAAATTCCGGCATGCCAAGGGCGCCACTTAGGGCGTTCATTGGAGCAGCTTGCTGCGTAAATCCGTGATGTGACGGTATTTTTTTTAATGCCTCATTCGCTGTTTATGCGGGCTTCGGGGATTTTTCTTTTTACTCCCACTCGATTGTTGCGGGGGGTTTGGAGGTTATGTCGTAGACGATACGGTTTACGTGTTTCACCTCGTTTATTATTCTGTTCGACACCGTTTCAAGCACCTCAAAGGGGATTCTTGCCCAGTCGGCCGTCATGAAATCGCTCGTTGTCACGGCTCGCAGCGCAATCGTGTAATCATACGTCCTTTCGTCTCCCATAACCCCCACGCTGCGCATATCTGTAATAACGGCAAAATACTGGTTTATGCTTCTGTCAAGGCCGGCATTGGCTATCTCCTCTCTGAATACCGCGTCCGCTTCCCTTAATATATTCAGCCTGTCCTCGGTTATCTCGCCTATTACCCTTACGGCAAGGCCCGGTCCGGGGAACGGCTGACGCCAAACAAGATACTCCGGTATGCCGAGCTCTATCCCCAGCTGGCGCACCTCGTCCTTAAACAGGTCGCGAAGCGGCTCCACTATTTCCTCAAAATCAACGTGCTCCGGCAGCCCTCCGACGTTATGATGGCTCTTTATAACGGCCGCGTCTCCGGCCCCGCTCTCGATAACGTCCGGGTATATCGTGCCCTGGACAAGATAGTCAACCTTCCCTATCTTTTTTGCCTCAGCTTCAAATACCCTTATAAACTCCTCGCCTATTATCTTTCTCTTTTTCTCCGGCTCAGTCACGCCCGCAAGCTTATCGAGAAACAGCTTCTGTGCGTTTACGCGGATCATATTTATATCAAACTGCTTCCTGAAAACCTCCTCGACCTCGTCGCCCTCATTCTTTCTCAAAAGCCCGTTATCGACAAAAATACAGGTAAGCTGCTTGCCTACGGCCTTATGAAGCATTACAGCCGCAACGGACGAATCAACGCCGCCCGAAAGCGCGCAAAGAACCTTTTTATCGCCTATCTTTTCCCTCAGCGCCGCAACGGAGCTTTTTGCAAAGTCGCTCATCTTCCAGTCGCCCTTGCAGCCGCAGACATTATAAAGGAAATTACGCAGCATCTTCTGGCCGTTCTGCGTATGGTTTACCTCCGGATGGAACTGTACCGCATAAAGCTTCTTTTCGGCATTTTCATAAGCCGCGCACGGACAGCTTTCGGAATACGCCGTTACCTCAAAGCCCTCCGGCACCTGCGAAATATAGTCCGTATGGCTCATCCAGCATACGGTCGAACCGCCTATGTTTTCAAAAAGCAGGCTGTCACGGAGCTTTATATCAGTCTTTCCGTATTCGCGCTTCGGCGCCTTTTCAACCTTGCCGCCCAAAAGATACGCCATAAGCTGGCTGCCGTAGCAGATACCGAGCACCGGTATGCCGAGCTCGAATATTTCCTTGTCTATTTTCGGCGAAGCTTCCTCGTAAACACTGTTCGGCCCGCCGGTAAATATTATCCCGACCGGATTTTTCGCCTTTACGGCGTCTATACCTTTGCTGTAGGGCATAACCTCGCAGTAAACGCTGCACTCGCGCACGCGTCTTGCTATAAGCTGATTATACTGTCCCCCGAAATCGAGGACAATGACTGTTTCGTTTGTCATATTGCTATCCTTTCATAAAGTTTTTATCCTGATTATTATTATAACATCTAAAGCTGTATTTTTCAACATATTTTTTATATGTAAAGAAACAAAAATAAAATATATTTTTTTAACATATTTATCACTCCTCCGGCGTATGGATAAATAAACGAACCGTCGGAAAGGGACAAATACCATGCTCTTTAAAACAATACGAATAAACAAAACAAAAGCGGCGGCTTTTATCTGCGCCGTCGCCGCCGCGGCGGCAGCGGCCTTTATTTTTGCGCACCGCAGCAAAACGGCCGACGTGTTCAACGACACGTCGGGCAACGTCCAAAGCACCGAATACGAGGAAATACTCGGCGAAGCTCTCCCGCACGGTGACGGCGGCGATATAAAATCGGATATAAAATCGCTTATTGCGAACGTTCTCGGCTTCGACGCCGAAAAACCGGAAAGCGTGATAGCCGAATTTTCTCCCGTATTTGACGTTTCCCCGTCCCCGGCGGAAACAGCTCCGCCGGAAGAAACTCCTGCGCCTTCCGAAGAACCGGCCGCATCGTCCGCACCTGTGATGACGGCCGAATTTCCGTCAAAGGCCGAAATAAACGCCGGCGCGGGACTGCAGCTGAACAATGCCACGTCGTATTCCGTTGATCTGAATCAGCTTTGTGCGGAAGATCTTGATTTCTCCGCGGAGCAAAATTCGTCGCCGCAGGTGCTGATCGTTCATACGCATACTACCGAATGTTACGACGGCGACGCAATGAACGGCGAAACGGAACGAAGCACGGACGAAACAAAAAACGTTATCGCCGTCGGAAACGTCATAGCCGAAACACTCGAGCAAAACGGCATCCGCTGTGTGCACGACAAAACCGTCCACGATTACCCGACGTATCAGAGCGCATATACGCGTACGCTCTCAACGATAGATTATAATTTAAAGCAGTATCCCGATATAAAAATCGTGCTCGACGTTCACCGCGACGCCTATATTTATCCCGACGGCTCAAAGCTAAAGGTGACCTGCGATACGAACGGCGTTTCCACGGCTCAGGTCATGCTCGTTCTGGGGACTGACAGCCTTGGACTGTCGCACCCGTCCTGGAGAAAAAACCTATCTCTTGCGGCAAAGCTCCAGAGCGCGGCAAACATAATGTATCCCGGCATGATGCGCCCGATAAATTTAAGGCGCGAACGGTTTAATATGCACATGACAACGGGCAGTATGCTGCTCGAAATAGGCAGCAACGGCAACACGCTCGATGAGGCAAAGGCCGGCGGGCGCAACATCGCAAATGCGCTTTCCGCCGTCCTTACGGCAAAATAAAAATTTCACTCGGTGCAGATAACGTTCTTTATGCGTTCAAACTTGCTCCGGCTTATGCCGCTTATGTTCATAATATCCTCGATAACGCCGAAGCCGCCGTTTTGCTCGCGGTATTCTATTATCTTCTCCGCCGTTGCTTCGCCTATGCCGTCAAGCATGCACAGAAGCTCGGCGTCGGCAGTATTTATGTTTATTTTATCATTAAGCACCTGCGGCTCCTCCGTCGGAGCCGCGTCCGCGGCAGCCGACGGCGCGGGCATCGGTTCCGTCGTGAACGGCTCTCCCTTAAAGCGCTCTATAATGCCTCCCGCCGCGGCGGCTGTAATAAACACGCAGAAAAACAGCGCCCATCTTTTAATCAGCCGTTTTCGCACGTGGCTTATCCCCGTTCTCATCTTAAACACCATCACCTTTCCACCTGCTTTTGCTGTTCTATAAAATTGATTATACCATTGTTTTTGCGTTCTTTCAAGAATTTTACGGCTTTTATACAAAAAAAATATTAAAAATCCTTGACTTTTTGCCTTATTCGTATTAGAATATAATCAATAACAAAAGCCGCATCGCGCGGCGGAACGGAGATTGATATGGAAAACAGCAATAACATTATTATTCTTGAAGATGAGCACGGCTGCTCGATAGAATTTGAGGTAATCGACGTATTTGAGTTTGAGGGCATAACATTTTTCGCACTGCTTGAATGCATGCCCGAGGGTCAGGAAACGGACGAGGTGCTTATCATGAAGGTCGAGGGCGACATAGATTCCGAAGAAGCGGAGCTTGTTATGGTTGAGGACGAGGACCTTCTCCAAAGAGCGTTTGACGAATTCGTAAGACGCGACGAGGAAGCCGACGAATAATTTGTAATATAAATTTAACACATAAAATAGAAATTTCCTCTTGTTTTTTTGATAAAAGTGTGTTAAAATATATGTAAAGAAACAGTAAAAATATTTTTCCCTGAGATTTCGCGTGAAAAAGTCTTTTTTTTACCAACACTTCTTAAAAGGGATTGCTTCTCCGAATGCAGCGTATACGCCTCCTTTTCTTCGGAAATGCCAGTGGACATATAAAACATTCGGGAGCTTGCCCACCTGCATATGCAGGTAGAAAACAGACTTTGCAAAAACGGTTATTTCGGGGTTTGTTTTTTTTATAATTTTTTTTAAAATAATGTTTAGACACGCCCGAATGAGGGTATATAAATAATAAGAGAATTAAAAATCTCATCCGGAATACGGACGTCCGATAACTACACAAACAAGGAGTGAAGCTTTATGAAGTTCACAATCATAGGCAGAAAAATTGAAGTCACCGATAAAGTAAGAGCTTATGTTGAAAAAAAGCTTTCAAAGCTCGATAAGTTCTTCAGAGACGAATCGGAAGCAAGGGTGGTTCTCGGCACGATCAAAGACAATGATTACATCGAAGCTTCAATTTATGCAGGAGGAATGATATACCGCGCGGAGGTTTCGGACGCAGATATTTTGGCGGCTATCGATAAGATAGTCGATATAATAGAAAGACAGATAAGAAAGAATAAAACAAGACTTGCAAAACGCATCAAGAAGGATGCGGCTCTCGATGATGTTCTTATCAGCGGTTCAAATTATACGGAGGGCGAAGACAAGGGCGAATTTGAGGTCGTTAAAACAAAGAGGTTCATCATTAAGCCGATGAGCACCGATGAAGCGATACTTCAAATGAACCTGCTCGGTCACAGCTTCTTTATCTATAAGAACATGGACACAAACGAAATGAACATCGTCTATAAGAGAAAGGATAAAAAATACGCTGTTATTGAATCTATCGAATAGATTTCATTTATTACATCCTTTTTAAAAAAGAGAGCTGCAAAAGGCTCTCTTTTTCGGCAAATTACTGTTTTTGACATAAATAATGCCGTATTTAAAAAAATATATAAATAAAAATATGCAAGGTCCGGAGGGCAGAAAACAAGTGAGAGTGTATAAAGCTTAAAATAAGCATAATATACGCAAATTAAAAAACAGCGGAATACGCAAGAGTCCAGAAACGTGCAAAAGCGTATAAAGCTTTAACATATAAAACGGGCAAAGCATATAAAATAAAAAATATATAAAAGAAAATACGTGCAAAAATGTCGGAAGCAGGTTTACATATAACAAATCCAAAGGAAAGAAGATGATGCTGATGCAGATAGGTGATGAGAGAGCAGAGGAAATTCAGGTAGCCTATATAGGAGGTGGTTCCAGAGGATGGGCATGGGGTCTTATGAGTGATCTCGTAGGACAAAATGTATTAAACGGATATGTACGCTTATATGATATAGACAGAGAAGCGGCAAAGGCAAACGAAATAATAGGAAACAAATACAACGACGTTGAAGGTGCACAGAGCCATTGGACATATAATACCGCAGAGTCGCTTGATGAAGCGCTTACGGGTGCAGATTTTGTAATATTGTCCATACTGCCCGGAACATTTGATGAAATGGAATCGGATGTTCACGAGCCTGAAAAATACGGCATTTATCAGTCGGTGGGAGATACAACGGGTCCCGGGGGTCTTGTCAGAGCACTGAGAACAATACCGATGTATGTTGAAATTGCGGAAGCAATAAAAAGATGCTGCCCGGACGCATGGGTAATAAATTACACCAATCCGATGGCTCTTTGCACGATGACGCTGTATAGGATATTTCCGGAAATAAAAGCATTCGGATGCTGTCATGAGGTATTCGGAACACAGGATCTTCTTGTTGACGCTTTAAAAGAAATATGCGGAATAAAAAATATTACCAGAGATGATATTTCCGTCAACGTACAGGGAATAAATCATTTTACATGGCTGAATGAAGCATGGTACGGTAATATTAACCTTATTGAAGTATATAAAGAATTTATAAAAAAGCATCCCGAAGGCTATGTTGTTGACGAATCGGAGCACTGGATGAACAATTCCTTTGCATGCGCACATCTTGTAAAGTTCGATTTATTTAAAAAATACGGTGCGATAGCAGCGGCGGGAGACAGACATCTTGCCGAATTTATACACGGACGTACATATCTCGAAAACCCCGATACGGTAAAAAAATACAAGTTCGGATTAACGCCCGTATCGTGGAGAAAGGACGACTTAAAAAAGAGACTTGAAAGCTCTGAAAATAAAATAAGCGGAAAAGAAGAGCTTAAAATAAAAAAGACAGGTGAAAAAGGCGTTGAGATGATGACGGCTATCCTGGGTTATAAAACGCTTGTTACAAACGTAAACATGATAAACAGAGGTCAGGCTCCCGATCTTCCTATAGGGTCGGTTGTGGAAACAAACGCAGTTTTCAGAAGCAATTCGGTAACACCTGTTTTTGCCGGATATATGTCGAATGAAATAAGAGCTCTTGTTGAAAGGCACGCATTAAATCATCTTACTGTTATGAAGGCGGCGCTTTCAAAAAACAAAAAACTGGCATTTAACGCATTTATAAACGATCCGCTTGTTACATGCTCATCCGGAGCTGCCTGGGAATTATTTAATATAATGCTGCACAACACAAAAAAATATCTTCCCGGTTGGGATTTGTGATAAAAAACACTTGACAAATCAAAAAAAACGTGCAATAATAGAGTAAGAACGATGAGAAAGACAGTAACCCGCCATAAATCCTGAAAGAGAGAGAATACCGCGGCTGGAAGTATTCTTGAGGTGGTGGCGCGGCGAACACCGCTTTTGAGTTGCTTACCGAACAGGTCAAACCCTAAGTAGACTAAGCCGTATGCCTGCGATAAAGGCACAAATGAGATACGGTCATATAAATATTATAACGCATAATCACAGTGTTATGAAAATAATAGCAAAATAACAAAAAGACCGTAATTAGGGTGGAACCGTGCTTGTTTATTCATGCGCCCCTAAGCCGAAAAAGCTTGGGGACGCTTTTTTGTATTTTATTATGAAACTATTATTATGAAAGGAAGTATTCAACATGGAAGAAATGAATGAACTTCAAACGCTGCGCCACAGCGCATCGCACGTGCTGGCGCAGGCCGTAAAGAGGCTGTATCCCGGAACAAAGCTGGCGATAGGTCCGGCAATCGATACGGGATTTTATTACGACTTTGACACGGAGCATTCCTTCACGCGCGACGACCTCGACGCCCTTGAAGAGGAGATGAAAAAGATCGCGAAGGAAAATCTTAAAATAGAGCGTTTTGAGCTGCCGCGCGATGAAGCGCTTGAGCTTATGAAGGACGAGCCGTATAAGCTTGAGCTCATAAACGACCTCCCCGAAGGAGAAACAATATCGTTCTACAGGCAGGGCGAATTTACCGATCTGTGCGCCGGCCCGCACGTTAATTACACGTCAAAGGTAAAAGCCTTCAAGCTTTTAAGCGCAACGGGCGCATACTGGCGCGGCGACGAAAAGAACAAAATGCTGCAAAGAATTTACGGTACGGCCTTCCCGTCAAAGGCCGAGCTCGAACAGCATCTCGAGCAGCTTGAAGAAGCGAAAAAGCGCGACCACAACAAATTGGGGCGCGAGCTTGAGCTGTTTACAACGTGCGACTATATAGGTCAGGGGCTGCCGATAATGCTGCCGAAGGGCGCAAGGATAATACAGCTGCTCCAGCGCTTTGTTGAAGATGAGGAGCAAAAGCGCGGCTGGCAGCTTACAAAAACGCCGTTTATGGCAAAGAGCGATTTATATAAAATCTCGGGTCACTGGGATCACTACAGAGACGGAATGTTTATTTTGGGCGATCCCGACAACGACAAGGAAGTTTATGCGCTGCGTCCGATGACTTGTCCGTTCCAATACCAGGCGTTTCTGAACAGAGGGCGTTCATACAGGGATTTGCCGATGCGCCTTAACGAAACATCAACGCTTTTCAGAAACGAAGCGTCCGGCGAAATGCACGGGCTTATAAGAGTGCGTCAGTTCACAATATCCGAGGGGCATCTTATGTGTACCCCGGAGCAGCTTGAGGACGAATTCCGCGGCTGTCTGGAGCTTGCAAATTATATGCTCACAACGCTTGGTCTTATCGAGGATGTTTCGTACAGGTTCTCGCAGTGGGATCCCGACGACAGGGAAAAATATATCGGTACGGAGGAGCAGTGGAACGAAGCGCAGTCGGCAATGAAAACGATACTTGACGATCTCGGTCTTGAATACAAGATCGGCATAGGCGAAGCGGCGTTCTACGGTCCGAAGCTCGATATCCAGATAAAGAACGTCCACGGCAAAGAGGATACGCTTATCACAATCCAGATCGACCAGATGCTTGCCGAAAAATTCGGAATGGAGTACACCGACAAGGACGGCACAAAGAAAAAACCGTATATAATCCACAGAACATCAATCGGCTGCTACGAAAGAACGCTCGCGCTGCTTATCGAAAAATACGCCGGCGCGTTCCCGCTGTGGCTTGCGCCCGTCCAGCTTAAGCTGCTCCCGATTGCCGACAGGCATCTCGACTATATGTACGAAATCAAGAAAAAGCTTGCGGACGCCGGCATAATAAGGGTTGAAATTGACGACAGAAACGAAAAGCTCGGCTACAAGCTCAGAGAAGCGCGGCTCGAAAGGGTTCCGTATATGCTTGTTGCCGGTGATAAGGATATAGAAAACGGCGTTATTTCCGTTCGCTCGAGGAAAAACGGCGATATGGGCACCATGACGATCGATGAATTTATCAAAATGGCGCTTGAGGAAATCGAAACAAAAAGAATTTAAAAATCCAGCGCCCTGGCGGGGCCGCTTTATGCGGCCCCCGGGGCTTAACTGTATATCGGAGGAATTTTAATGGACACAATGAAGGGATTAAAGCGTACATCGTACTGCAACGACGTTGACGGAATAGGTACAACTGCCGTTGTTGGCGGGTACGTTCAAAAAATAAGGGATCTCGGAAACCTTATTTTCATAGATTTAAGGGACAGAACGGGAATCGTTCAGCTTGCTTTTGACGACGCAACGGACAGAGCTGTTTTTGAAAAGGCCGCGTCCTGCCGCGGCGAATACGTACTGCTTGCAAAAGGCGTTGTAAGAGAGCGCGAAAGCAAAACGGACAAAATAAAAACGGGAAATATCGAAATTGCCGTTGACGACCTGCGTATTCTCGCGAAAGCGCAGACGCCGCCGTTTGAAATAACGGACGACACAAAAGTAAACGAGGAGCTTAGGCTGAAATACCGTTATCTCGACCTTCGCCGCAGCGTTTTGCAGAAAAACCTTATGCTCCGCAGCAAAATCGCAAAATCGGCGCGCGATTATTTTTACGAAAACGGCTTTATCGAAGTTGAAACGCCCATGCTTATGAAATCCACGCCCGAGGGCGCAAGAGATTATATTGTCCCCTCTCGTATACATCACGGCAGCTTTTACGCGCTGCCGCAGTCGCCGCAGATATACAAGCAGCTTCTGATGGTTGCCGGCTGCGACAGGTATATCCAGCTTGCGCGGTGCTTCAGGGATGAGGACCTGCGCGCGGACAGGCAGCCGGAATTCACGCAGATCGATATGGAGATGTCGTTTGTTGACGTTGAGGACATTCTGGAAATTGCGGAGGGCTTTGTAAACCGCGTATTCAAGGATGTTATTGACGTTGATATTCCCATCCCCCTGCCCCGTCTGACATATGCGGAGGCGATGGAGCGTTTCGGTTCGGATAAGCCGGACACGCGTTTCGGCATGGAGCTTACCGACATTTCGGATATAGTTAAGGACTGCGGCTTCGGCGTGTTTACATCGGCTATAAATGACGGCGGGTCGGTCAGGGCGATAACGGCAAAGAACGCCGCCAAAACGCTTACGCGCAAGGAAATAGACAAGCTTACGGAATATGTTCGCGGCATAGGCGCAAAGGGGCTTGCATTCATCAGATGGGTCGATGACTCCCCGTCGTGCGGCTTCGCCAAATTCCTCGAAAACGGTGAGCTTGATAAAATCCTTGAGCGCTGCGGAGCCGAAAAAGGCGACGTTGTGCTTATAGTTGCGGACAAAAATAAAGTCACGCTGCCCGTGCTCGGCGCATTGAGACTCGCTGTTGCAAAGCAGCTCGATATTATCCCGGAGGGCTACAATTTCCTTTGGATAACCGATTTCCCGTTCTTTGAATATAACGATGAAACAAATTCCTGGGACGCCATGCACCATCCGTTCACGATGCCCGCCGACGACTGCATACAGTATCTTGATACCGCGCCCGAAAAGGTTACGGCCAAGGCTTACGACCTTGTTTTAAACGGCACGGAATTATCGAGCGGGTCAATAAGAATAACGGATTATGAGCTGCAGCAGCGAATGTTTGAAGCTCTCGGGCTTACCGATGAGGAAATTGAAGCAAAATTCGGATTCCTTGTTGAAGCGTATAAGTACGGCGCTCCGCCCCACGGCGGAATGGGCATAGGTCTTGACAGGCTTGCAATGATAATGTGCGGCTGCGACAATTTAAGGGATGTTACGGCGTTCCCGAAGGTACAGAATGCGTCGGAGCTCATGTCGATGGCGCCGGGCTCTGTAAGCGATGAGCAGCTTAAGGAGCTGGCTATTGAAATTGTTGAGGAAAACGAGTAATTCGTTTTTAATATTATACCGCAAACCGCGGAGAAACGGAGAATTATTATGAACTTATGGGAAAAGGAAATACCGTATTATGATGACAGCATCGATTTTACGCCGCAGATAACCGCGTATCCTTCAACGTCGAAGGGCGCAGTTGTACTGTTTGCCGGCGGCGGATATGAAGGAAGGGCGGTGCATGAGGGGCCAATAACGGCAAAATGGCTTAATTCGATCGGCATAACAACATTTGTTGTGGATTACAGAGTTAAGCCGTATAAGCATCCCGCCGAGATTTCGGACGCTATGCGCGCTGTAAGGTTTGT
>DVLU01000059.1 GCA_018715365.1 Candidatus Ornithomonoglobus intestinigallinarum
ATACGGGCGCAAGAAATACCGGTTCCATCGATACTGCGCTTTTTGCTTCGGGCAGCACAAAAATAAAGCTTACAAACGTATAAAAGAACAGTACCTCAACGGTGCTGTTCTTTTCGAGCGCTTTTTTCTTTACAAGCTCCCTGAAGCCCTTTAATATACCGAATAACGATACAAGCGCTATCCACATTACAAATACCTCACCTTTAAAATATTTCCTCCGCGCATTACAGGATTATCGCCGCGGCGGTTATCGAGCCGCAGCCGGCGGGGGCGTTTTTTTCAAGCTCCGAAAGCATTGCGGCAAGCCACTGCTTTGACGACTGCGCTTTTTTCAGCGACCGTTCCATAAACGGCTCCTCAACGTACCGCCAGAAGCCGTCGGTGCATATTATAAACGATGATTTTGAGCCGAGCCTGAATATTTCGTCCGTTTCGGGCTCCGCCTCAGAGTCGGCGGAAATAACGCGCGTGAGCGGCGACGATGCGCTCTCCCTTATGTTTTCGAATTTAAGCTCTCCCGCAAGATATTTTTCCATTGCTTCGGTGTGGTCGTTTGTTATAAATTCAAGCAGGCCTTTTGAAAATTTGTATACGCGCGCGTTGCCGATATGGGAGCAGACGGCCGTTTCGCCGTCCGTTATGAGCACGGCCGCGGAAACGGTGACGCCGGACAGGAGCGTATCCTCGCCGGCTTTTCTCTTAAAGGCCTCGGACGCCTCCCACAGGCAGTGCGATGCGCGTTCCTCGCTTACCTCCGGCGCGCGTTCAAATTCGGATATTATCGCCGATGCGGCAAGCTCCGCTCCGGCTTGGGCAAACGCGCCTTCGCCGTCAGCAGCGGCAAAGCAGTATATGCCGCTGCGGCAAAGCTTTTTAATGCTGTCGGTCACCTCGTCGCCGCCGCCTTTGCAGCATATTGACGTAAAACGCATATATTCACACCTCCACAGGCAAAATAAAATCAGTCGAACCTTGCGCCGTAATCGGGCGCGGGAGTTTCTTCGGGATTGTCATTATCATTATCATTGCCGCTGCTGCCGCCGTCGCCGGCGCCGGGCGACGGCGCTGCTTCGGCGCCGGTATCCGCCGACGGTTCCGGCGCGGAGCTTTCCTCCGGCTCATCGCTTTCCGCCGGCGCTGCCGTTTCCGACGCTGCCGGAGTTGAAAGCGGAGGGACGGCGCTGTTGTACTGCGCTTTAAGCGTGTGCGTGCTTATAAGCTGAAAACACAGCCACGCAAGCATTGCCGCCGCCGCGGCAAACAGCGCTATGCTTGCCGCAATTATTTTTTTGTTGCTTTTGCCGTTTTTATCAGCCATGTCTGCACCTTCTTAAATAAGTATCCGCGCCGTTTTTGCGCTTTTTATTCAAATTCGCGTATCCTGTATTTTACGCCGAGCTTTTCGCAGAGCCTGCGGCAGCGCTCCTCTTCCTCGTTTGTTATTGTGCCGGAAACTGTTGTCATAACAACAGTCCCGACATAATTTTTCACATTGCCCGCAAATTTGAGCATGGCTTCAAACGAGCCCTCCCCGAATTTGGGACGGACGTTTTCGAGATAGCGCGCCGCGTCGGGCGTGTTAAGGCTTATCGAAACGGTATCTATTTTGCCCTTGTAAAGCGGGGCCGTATCGAAGCCGTTTATAAGGTCGCCGAGACCGTTTGTGTTCACGCGCGTCGGCAGGCCGAATTTTTCCTTTACGAAAGCCGCTGCGCCGAGCATATCGTCAAGCCGCTCCGTCGGCTCTCCGAAGCCGCAGAAAACGACCTCCTTGTATTTTGTCATATCGAATTTGTCAAATTCCGCTTTTATTTCGTCAAGCGTCGGTTCGCGTTCGAGCCACAGGCTGCCCGAATTGTTGAGCTCGTCCTTTTCGTTTCTCAAACAGAACGTGCATGCGCACGGACAGCGGTTTGTGAGATTAACGTACAGCCCGCTGTGAACCTCATAAAGAATTACCATTGTTAAATTACATCTCTTTTCCTGAATTTTTGTATCAGCAGTAAACGTCCTTGTATGACGCGATACATTTTTCTATAACATTTTTTGCTTCCTCCGCGCCGCATATTTCGTTTACGACGGTTTCTTTTCCCTCGAGCGATTTATATACTCTGAAGAAATGCGATATTTCGTCAAACGTATGCTGCGGTAGCTGGGAAACGTCGGAATAACACGTGTATGCCGGGTCGTTTGTCGGAACAGCTATTATTTTTTCGTCAACCTGGTCGTCGTCCGTCATTTTGAGAACGCCTATCGGATAACATTCAACGAGCGTCATGGGAACTATATCCTCCTGGCAGAGCACGAGAACGTCCAGCGGGTCGTTGTCGGAGGCGTAGGTGCGCGGTATGAAGCCGTAGTTTGCGGGATAATGCGTTGAGGTGTAAAGCACCCTGTCAAGGCGCAGCAGCCCCGTTTCCTTGTCCATTTCGTATTTGTTTTTAACGCCCTTCGGGATTTCTATAACCGCCATGAATTTTGACGGTGAAATTCGTCTCGGGTTTATATCGTGCCATATGTTAGACATATTAAAACGCTCCTTTTTTCGTATTTTTGCGGCGCACTGCGCCGTCCGATAGATTATATCACAAAAAATCCATGTTTTCAATATACCGCTTCGAAAAATATTCGTTTTCTCCGAGCAGAATGTCTGTTGATATTGCTTTTATGCGCTTGGCGAAGGATTCCGCGCCGTCCCCGGAGAGCAGCGCCGCGCCCTTTAACGCGGTATTGCCCGCCGCCGAGGCTTTTTCGGAAAGCCCCTTAGGTATAAGCCCGGCGTTTTCCGCTTTTTTAATGTCAAGTCCCGAGCCGAAGCCGCCCGCAATATATACCGATGAAATATCGTCTGCCGTTATGCCGTATTCGCGCATGAGCGTTTCCGCGCCGGCGCGCACCGCAGCCTTTGCCGTTTGAAACGCGCGCATATCCTTTTGCGTAAACGTGATGTTTTCCGTTACGGGGAAACCCGTTTCAAAATATTTTTTGTTAAAAAGCCCCGTTTTATCGATAATGCCGCCGTCAAGCAGCTCCGAAACAAGCTCCGTTATGCCGCTGCCGCATATGCCGCGCGGCGGCGCGCCGTTTATGGTCCGCACGGCTCCCGATTTTATGTCAAAGCCGCAGACGGCGCCGGAAACGGAGCCGCAGCCGCACGATATTCCGCCGCCCTCGAACGCGGGCCCCGCGGCGGCGGACGTAACAAGCAGCTTTTCGGAATTGCCGAGGGCTATTTCGGCGTTTGTGCCGAGGTCTATAAAAAGCGAGAGCTTTGTGCCGCCGGCAAGGCCGCAGGCGGCAAGCCCGGCTGTAATATCTCCGCCGACAAACGTGCTTATCCCGCCTATGACGGTGAGCGGTATATCGGCGCCGCCGCCAAGCGCGGAGAGCGTCGTTGTCACGGTGTCCGTCACCGCGGGCTTGAACGGGTATTGCCCGAGCCCCGAGCAGTCAAGCCCCAAAAGCATATGCGCCATTGCTGTATTTGCGGCGACGATGATTTTCTGCGGCGGACGCTTTGAGCGCGCGGCAAAATCGGAAATCGTAAAGACGATGAGCTTATGAAGCTCCTTAAGATGGCCGCGTCCGGCTGCCTCTATACGCGATAAGACATCGGCGCCGAACCGCCGCTGCGGATTAAGGGCTGAAAACGACTGAAGCATTATCCCGCCGTCGAGCAGCGCCGCCGCGATCGTCGTTGTGCCTATATCAACGCAAAGGACGCAGCCGCCGTATGTTGTTTCGAGATCGGCGGCGGACAGTATGCTGAAGCTGCCGGCATCGCCGCGCACGCGGCGCGGACAGTCCTTTACGGAGCATTTTGAGCAGTCATGCTGAGCGCGGAACACGCTTTTGTCGCTTGTAAGCTCAAGGATGTAGCCGACTGTTTTTTCGGGGATAAACTGCATCCCTTCCGTTAATGAAACGTCTGCGCCCGTGCGGTCTATTATTTCGCGCTGGCGCTGCAGCGGCATATCCTCGGGCGCTTCAAGGCGGCGTTTTACGCCGAAGCCGCGCTTTGCGCATTCTTTTTTTATGATTTCCGCCGCGGCCCTGTCCGTTTCAAAAACGTATTCGTCGCCCGCGGTTGAAGCGAGCAGCCCGGCGGCGGCGCGGTTTTCGCCGAAAAGAGCGGAGGAAAGCCCGCTTATTTTTTCGCCCGCCGTTATTATTACGTATATGCGCATTTCGTCCTCGTCAAGGCTCACCCATGCGCGCGGCTCTGCGGCGTCCGCAATGTCGCGTTCTATTTTTTTGTATTCGTCCAGAATAAATTCGTATGACCGGCTTTTTGTTGTGCAGCCCGCGTTCAGGAGCACGTTTTCCGGAGTTATTTTAATATCGAGATCCTTTAAAACCATTTTAAATATCCTTTATTTTTTAAGTGCGGGAGCTGTGCCTGCCGCCGCTGTCCGGCGGTATTTCGCGGGAGTGCGGTGTATGCGCCGGAGCGTGTATCGTTTTTATCCAGTATACCATATAAAATATTAAATTACAATGCTATATATCTGAACAATATATTAAAAAAATCTTTTTTATCCCGGCGGCGCGGTTGACAATATTGCCGTATTGGTCTATAATAATTGTTACGGTATAAATAACAAAGGGGAAGAAGGCATGTATATTTTAAAACGCATTGCGGCGGCGGCGCTGTCGGCGCTTATGTGCTTTTCAACGGTATCCTACGCAAAATCGAACGATTATATAAATTACAACATCGACAAGCGGCGCGAAATGCTTTACGAGGAGGACTTTCGGGTGTTTGCCGAAAACGCGGCCGAATATTCCGTTTATTACGGAGCAAAATTCGAGCCGCGCTCGGGCGTTATAATAGGCACGCCGGAAAACCGCAGATACGACGGCATAGAAAACGGCATAGACACGCATTACGATTGGTTTGTGCCGTCCGGGGAAATAACAAACGATAAGGTGGCGCGGGAGGAAACGGCTGAAAAGCAAAGCGACCACACGCGCCTTGTCGGCTGGAACTGGAATTTTAAGTCGCAGACGCCGGTTGATATGAGCTTGTATGAAAATTACATAAAAAACTATATAGATAACCTTGCCGCAAGGGGAGAGGATATACTTCTTATCTTCGGCAAGGAGATGAACATAGACGATAATTTCCTCGATGAGCAGGTGTTTATCGACTGCTTCAGATACGTTGCGGATTATGCGCACACAAAGGAAAACATCGCCATGGTATGGGCGCCGAACGACACCGGCGGGCTTGACACGCGGCTGGCGGATTTCTGGCCCGGGGACGAATACGTTGACTGGGTGGGCTGCAGCCTTTATTCGATGCCGTATTTTACGGGCGATAAAAATTCCGACGACGGCGCGAATATGAGCTTTATTATGGGCGAATACGCGAATCCCGTAATGCGAGCCAAGGTCATACATGAATTTATGGCGGAAAACAACATACAAAAGCCCGTTATGATAACGGAGGGCGGGATAGGCTATGAAACGCCGGAGGGCGAAAGCTACACAAACTGGGCGCTGCAGCAGCTGAGGAAATACTACGGCGAAATGGTGAGGGTTTATCCCGAGTTTAAGTGCATAGTGTCGTTTAACAATTACGTCGCCGACGGCGATTATTACCGCTACGACATGGGAAACGATCCCGTTTTGCTTGAGAATATGCGGTATCTTACGCAGGACCCCATATACATAACGGATTATCCCAAAAACGCGCCGATCTCGTACACCGAGGTTTTTGACGGCATAGATTTTTACGATAAAATAAAGCTTTCGGCATACGGCTATCTGCCGAAAAATCAATACATGACGGTGAAATATATTATAGACGGCGAGCCTGTGCATGAAACGCCGTATCCGCCGTACCATTACGAAACGTACGATACGGCGGAGGGGAACCATCGTCTCCGCGTTGAATTTTACGATAACGGCGCGCTTGTCAAGGCGCTTGAATACGATTTCGGATTTAAGCGGTCGGGGACGGCGCCGTTATGCTAAACAGGTTTTTGCACCTGTTTCACGGAACGGGATTTTAACTCCTTACGGGGGTTCCAAAGGGGGGCAGAGTCCCCTTTTAAGAAAACAAAAAAGGCAGCTGTTATCTGTTCTGCGAGACAGTTCCTCTGCTGCGCTCACGCATACCACACGCACGAACATAAGCAGAAATCTTTATTGTATGCACGAAGACGGAATGCGTTTCGCTTGCATTCGTCAATCATCTCGTCGAACAGACAACAGCCGCCTTACACAACAGCGGCTTAAAGGCGCACGTCATCTGTCTGCGGAAGGGCCTTAACGCGCAAGGTGCGTTACCAGCCCGGAGCAGATAGTGACGGGCGCATAAAAAAGCGGCGCCCCGCGGGGGTTCCAAAGGGGGCAGAGCCCCCTTTGAGAAAAATAAAAACAAAAACAAAAAAGAGAGAAGGAAAAACCATGGATAACACGGAACTCGGAACGGGCAAAATCGGACAGCTCGTTGTAAAGCTTGCAATCCCCACGATGCTTGCGCAGCTTGTAAACCTGCTGTATAACATCGTTGACAGAATATACGTCGGCCGTATCCCGGAGGTCGGCTCGCTCGCGCTTGCCGGCCTCGGCGTGACGTTCCCGATAATAATGCTTGTCGCCGCCTTTGCCGCGCTTGCCGGAAACGGCGGTGCGTCGCGTGCCGCAATAGCGATGGGCGCGGGCGACATAAAAAAGGCAGAGCGCATTTTGGGAAACTCCGCATCGCTGCTTGTCATATTCTCCGCTGTGCTGACGGTTGTGTTCCTGATAGTTAAAGACCCGATACTTTTAATGTTCGGCGCAAGCGAAAACACGCTGCCGTACGCATCGGAATACATAACGATATATCTTATAGGCACGGTATTTGTGCAGCTGTCGCTGGGGCTTAACGCGTTTATAACAAACCAGGGCTTCACAAAAACAAGCATGGCGACCGTCTGCATCGGCGCCGCCCTGAATATTATCCTCGATCCCGTGTTTATATTCGTATTCGATATGGGCGTAAAGGGCGCGGCGCTTGCAACGATACTTTCCCAGGCCGTTTCGTGCGTTTGGGTCGTGGCGTTTTTCCGCGGCAAAAGGACCGTTTTAAAGCTCCGCAGGCATAATTTCAGGCTTGAGCGCAAAACTGCCGCGGCAATACTTTCGCTCGGCGTTTCCCCGTTTATTATGCAGCTCACGGAATGTCTTGTTCAGCTTACGTTCAACAACGGTATGCTGAAATACGGAAACGATATGTACGTCGCGCTTATGTCAATACTTTTTAGCATGCTCCAGGTTGTGTGGATGCCGATAAGCGGGCTGTCCCAGGGCGTTCAGCCTATCATAGGCTACAACTACGGCGCGCGGAAGCTTGACAGGGTGAAAAAGGCGTTTAAGCTTATGTTTATGGCAAACCTCGGCTTTTCGCTCGTTGTTGTGGGATTTGTGGAGCTGTTCCCGCAGGCGTTTATAAGTATGTTTACCGGCGACGCCGCAATAATCGAAATTGGCACGCCCGCCGTGAGGGTGTATATGGCGGGAATGGCGCTTATGGGAGCGCAGAGCGCGTGCCAGAATACGTTTATAGCTCTTGGCGAAGCGAAAATATCGCTGTTCCTTGCGTTCCTGCGCAAGATCATACTCATACTGCCGCTGGCTCTTATCCTGCCGCTGATAGGCGGTCTCGGCGTGTGGGGTTTGTTCCTTGCCGAACCGATAAGCGACGTCATAGCCGTTGCGGTAACGACAACGATGTTTGCCGTGAGCAGCAGACGCTTGTTAAAAGAATAAAAATCGGACCGCCGCTTTCGGCGCGGGCCGCGGCATGGCATAAAAGCCGTGCTGTTACGAACAAAACGCACCATTCGGAGCAAGCTTTTCGGCGCTTTCGGCAAAAACCGAAAGCCGGCGTTATGCCGTCCGCGCAGTCCTGCGCGGAGCCGGCCGCGCCGTCGGGTGCGTTTCGTGCGTTCCGTATATGAAATCAAGCGGCACCAATAACTTCCATGTTGAAAATTACGACAAATTTTTATCGGAATTTTGTATAAATTTTTTTCGTAAAAACTATAGCATTTTTTAAGAATTTAATATATAATAGTAAGATAAAATGACCCTTTATGTGTGAAATGCGGCTTTTTGCCGCGCGGAAGGCGGAAAGGAGAAGGCTTTGCTGATGAGAGATGACATTTTAAGAATCCTCGATAAGGAGAAAAACGGCGTTGTGAGAGCGAAAATAGCGCAGATGCTCGGTATTGACGAGGAGGAGGTCAATAAGGAAATAAAGGCGCTTGAGGACGACAACGTTATAGTCGGCTATAAGACGCTTATAAACTGGGACAAGACGGACTGCGAGGTTGTGACGGCGCTTATAGAGCTGCGAGTTACGCCGCAGCGCGGCGAGGGCTTCGACAGGATAGCCGACAGGATATACAAATACCCGCAGGTTAAGTCGCTCTTTCTCATGAGCGGGGCGTATGACCTTGCCGTTACGATACAGGGGCGCTCCATGAAGGAGGTTGCGCTGTTTGTTGCGCAGAAGCTTGCGCCGATGGATTCGATAATCTCAACGGCAACTCACTTTGTGCTTAAAAAATACAAAGAGGAAGGCATTGTATTCGAGGACGACGAAAAGGATACAAGACAGGTAATAACGTTATGATAAATCTTGATAAGCTTGTAAACCATACAGTTGAAGGGCTGCCGCCGTCGGGGATAAGAAAGTTTTTCGACGTTGCGGCCGAGATGAAGGACGCAATATCGCTGGGCGTGGGCGAGCCGGATTTCGCAACGCCGTGGGCGATCCGCGAGGCCGGTATATATTCTCTCGAAAAGGCGCAGACGCATTACACCGCAAACGCCGGGCTTATGGAGCTCAGGCAGGCGATATGCGGCTACAACAAGCGCAAGTACGGCGTTGAATACGATGCGAAAACGGAGGTGCTCGTTACGGTGGGCGGCTCCGAGGCGATAGACGATATGATACGCTGCGTTGTAAACCCCGGCGACGAGGTGCTTATAGTTGAGCCGAGCTTTGTATGCTACAAGCCGCTTGCGCTTATGGCGGGCGGCGTGCCGGTCGTTATCGAAACGAAGGAGGAGGACAGCTTCAGGCTTAAGCCGGAGCAGCTCAGGGAAAAAATAACCGACAAAACAAAGCTGCTTGTGCTGCCGTATCCGAACAACCCCACGGGCGGAGTTATGTCGCGCGGCGATCTTGAAGCGATAGCCGAGGTTCTGCGCGGCACGGATATTCTTGTGCTGTCGGACGAGATATACGGCGAGCTGCGCTACGGCGAGGAAAAGCACACGCCGTTTTCGGCAATAGATGGGATGAAGGAAAGGACGGTTGTTGTAAACGGCTTCTCAAAAACGTTTGCAATGACGGGCTGGCGGCTCGGCTATGCGCTCGGTCCGGAAAAAATCATATCGCTTATGACGAAGGTGCATCAGTACGGCATAATGTCGGCTCCCACAACGGCGCAGTATGCCGCAATAGAGGCGCTTGAGAGCTGCGACAGGGACGTTGAGGATATGCGCCTTGAATATAACTACCGCCGCCGCTGCATAGTTGACGGCTTCAGGGCAATGGGGCTTTCATGCTTTGAGCCCCTGGGAGCGTTTTACGTGTTCCCGTGCATTAAGTCTGTGGGGATGGACAGCCAGACGTTCTGCGAAACGCTTCTGCGCGAGGAAAAGGTCGCCGTCGTTCCGGGAACGGCGTTCGGCGACTGCGGCGAGGGCTTCATACGCTGCTCGTATGCGTATTCCGTCGAGAACATACAGGAAGCGCTTGCAAGAATAGAGCGCTTTGTGGAACGCCGCAGGAAATAGCCCGCACGGCAATTTGCCCAAAGGCTTAAGGAACGGATTTAAAGAACTGAAATTGAAAGGAAAAAACAAATGGCTACTAAATATATTTTTGTTACCGGCGGCGTTGTATCGGGACTCGGCAAGGGAATAACGGCCGCATCCCTGGGAAGGCTTTTGAAGGCGCGAGGCTATAAGGTCACAATGCAGAAATTTGACCCGTATATAAATATAGACCCGGGCACAATGAGCCCGTATCAGCACGGCGAGGTGTTCGTTACCGACGACGGCGCGGAAACGGATCTCGACCTCGGCCATTACGAAAGATTTATCGATGAAAACCTTACGATAAATTCAAACGTTACAACGGGTAAAATATACTGGTCCGTAATATCAAAGGAGCGCCGCGGCGACTATGAGGGACGCACGGTGCAGGTTATACCGCATATAACAAACGAAATAAAGGAAAGAGTATACCGCGTTGCAAAAACGGAAAAAACGGATATTGTCATAACGGAAATAGGCGGAACGGTCGGCGATATAGAATCGACTCCGTTTATAGAGGCCATAAGACAGGTCGCAACCGAGGTCGGCAGGGAAAACTGCATGTATATCCATCTTACGCTTATCCCGTATATTTCAACGTCGGGCGAGCAGAAAACAAAGCCGACGCAGCACAGCGTCAAGGAACTGCTGAGCTACGGCATACAGCCGGACGTGCTCGTTTTGAGGACGGAAAAGGAGCTTGAGGAGGGGCTTGCAAAAAAAATAGCGCTCTTCTGCAACGTTCCGGAGGACTGCGTTATAGAAAACCTCGATCTCGATACGCTCTATGAGGTTCCGCTTGCGCTTGAGGAACAGGGGCTTGCGAGAGTGGTGTGCAGGCGTCTCGGCCTTGAGGACAGGGAGCCGCAGCTTGATGAGTGGAAAAACATGGTTGCCGTTGTAAAAGACCTTATGCAGGGCGGCAGGGACGAGGTGACAATATCGCTCGTCGGCAAGTATGTTTCGCTTCACGATGCGTATATTTCGATTGTTGAATCGTTAAAGCACGGCGGAATAGAAAACCACACAAACGTAAACATTAACTGGGTAAACAGCGAGGAGGTAAACCCCGCAACGGTGGACGCGCTCCTGAAGGGAAGCGACGGGATACTCGTTCCCGGCGGCTTCGGCGACAGGGGGATAGAGGGAAAGATTCTTGCGGCGCAGTATGCAAGAGAAAACAAGATACCGTATTTCGGAATATGCCTAGGTATGCAGATAGCCGTTGTTGAGTATGCAAGAAACGTATTGGGCTACAAAAACGCCCATTCGTCGGAGCTTGACCCGAACACGGACCATCCCGTTATAGACCTTATGCCGGAGCAGCGCGACGTTGAAAACCTGGGCGGCACAATGCGCCTGGGGACATATCCGTGCAAGATAATGCCGGGCACGCTTGCGTCGGAAATATACGGCAGCGACCTTATATATGAAAGGCACAGGCACCGCTATGAATTCAACAACTTCTACCGCAGGGAGGTAGAGGACAAGGGCATGGTGCTGAGCGGTCAGTCGCCGAACGAAAAGCTTGTTGAGATGATAGAGCTGCCGGAGCATCCGTGGTTTGTTGCGGTGCAGTTCCATCCGGAATTCAAATCGCGCCCGAACCGCGCGCATCCGCTGTTCAGATCGTTTGTCGGCGCGGCGCTCAAGCGGCAGAAGGGCGAATAATAAAATGCGCCTTAAGGCGCTTGGGGCAATAAAAGATAAAAGGATATATACGAAAGGAATCGTATAGATGAAGCATTACTGGAAATATATAAAGCCGTATAAGCTGTTCTTTATATTCGGGCCGCTTTTGATGCTTACGGAGGTTTTGGGAGAGATCGTTCTGCCGAAGCTTATGTCGGGCATGATAAACGAAGGGATACCGAACGGCGACACGGGCTATATCATAGCCCGCGCGGGGCTTATGGCAGGCTTTATATGCCTTATGATAATAGGCGGCGTGGGCGGCCATTATCTGTCGATTAAGGCGTCGGTATATTTTTCGGCGGATCTCAGAAGGGACCTGTTTAAAAAGGTCCAGGAATTTTCGTTTAAAAATATCGATGATTTTTCAACGGGCTCGCTCGTTACGCGTCTTACAAACGATATAACGCAGATGCAGAATCTTATACGCATGTGCCTTATAATGGCGATGCGTTCTCCCGGAATGCTTGTCGGCGGGCTTATAATGGCTCTCAGCATAAACGTTGATATTGCAAAGGTGCTGTTTTATGTTATACCGTGCCTTGCGATTGCAATAGGCGCGCTTTTGAGGCTCGGTTTCCCGAAATTCGGGCTTATGCAGAAAAAGCTCGACGCGCTCAATTCAAGCATACAGGAAAACATAACGAATGTGCGCGTTGTGAAGTCGTTTGTGAGAGAGGAGCATGAGATCGAAAAGTTCAGAAAGTCGAATACCGATCTTATGGATACGACGCTGAGCGCATTGAGAATAGTTGTGTTCACAATGCCGGTTATGACGCTTGCGATGAATATAACAACGCTGCTTGTTGTGTGGAACGGCGGAAATCTCGTTATCGGGGGCGGCATGAAAGTCGGCGACCTTACGGCATTTACGACTTACATAGTGCAGATACTCATGTCGCTTATGATGCTTTCGATGATAATAATGCAGCTTTCGCGTGCTATGGCGTCGTCAAGGCGTATAACGGAGGTGCTCGATACGGAGGTTGACCTGACGGACGATAACGCCGCAAAAAAAGACGCCGTTATAGAGCACGGCTCGGTTGAATTTAAAAACGTATGCTTCAGATATTACGAAAACAGAAAGGAAAATGTGCTCGACAATATATCGTTTAAGATAAATCCGGGTGAAACGGTCGGCATAATAGGCACGACGGGCAGCGGCAAAACGACGCTCGTGCAGCTTATCCCGCGCCTTTACGACGCAACGTCGGGCGAGGTTCTCGTTGACGGCGTAAACGTAAAGGACTACAGCCTTGAGCATCTGCGCACGGCAGTCGGCATGGTTTTGCAGAAGAACGTATTGTTTTCGGGCACGATAGTCGATAATTTAAAATGGGGCGATGAGAACGCAACCGATAAGGAAATAGAAGCGGCGGCGGAAAGCGCGCAGGCGGATTCGTTTGTAAAAAGCTTTACCGACGGCTACGATACGGAGCTCGGCCAGGGCGGCGTAAACGTTTCGGGCGGACAAAAGCAAAGGCTGTGTATCGCAAGGGCGCTGCTTAAAAAGCCGAAGATACTCATACTCGACGACAGCACAAGCGCCGTTGATACGGCGACCGAGGCAAAGATACGCGAAGCGTTCAGGACGTCGCTCAAGGATTCCACAAAGATAATAATATCACAGAGAATAAATTCCGTTATGGAAGCCGATAAAATAATTGTGCTCGACGACGGGCGCATTGCCGGTATGGGAACTCACGGGGAGCTGCTCAAAACGAGCGAAAGCTACAGGGAGATTTATTCGTCCCAGACCGATATGAAGGAGGTGTCCTGATATGCCGCCTATGGGAGGAAGAAATGCAGGAAACAGCGGTCCCGTAAAAAAGCCGAAGGACACAAAAGCCGCCTTAAAAAGGCTTATGAGCTATACGCGCCCCGACCGCGGAAGAATGGCGTTCGCGTTTTTCTGCGTGCTCCTGAGCTCCGCGTCGAACCTTACGGCGTCGTATATGCTGCGGCCGATAATAAACAATTATATTTCGCCGCCCGACGGCAGCGGCGGAAATATCCCCGGGCTTTTGCAGGGGCTTGCCGTTATGGCTGCCGTATATCTTGTCGGCGTTGCGGCGACGTATTTTCAGTCGCGGACGATGATAGGCGTGTCGCAGCGCGCGCTTTCGAGAATACGCGCGGAGCTGTTTGAAAAAATGCAGCGGCTGCCCGTGAGGTTTTTCGATACGCGCACAACGGGCGAGATAATGAGCCGCTACACAAACGACGTCGATACGATAGGCGAAATGCTTAACAACACGATAGTCCAGATAATATCGGGCAGCATAAGCATAATAGGCACGCTGGCGCTTATGCTCTATACAAACGTGTGGCTTACGATAGTGACGCTTATTATGGCGCCGCTCATGGCGAAGGTCGGAACGACGATTGCCGCGCGCTCGCGAAAACGCTTCGGCAGGCAGCAGGCGGCGCTCGGAGAGGTAAACGGCTTTATAGAGGAGCACGTTACGGGGCAGAAGGTAATAAAGGTATTCTGCCATGAGGGAAAAACGGTAGAGGAGTTTTCGGAGCTTAACGATAAGCTGCGGGATGCCCAGGTCAAGGCGCAGTTTGCGGGCGGCATAATGGGCCCGGCGATGAACGCCATGAGCCAGGTGAATTATACGCTTACGGCGTGCGTCGGTTCGCTTTTATGCGTTTTAAGGGGCTTTGACGTCGGCGGGCTGACGGTGTTTGTTAATTTTTCAAGACAGTTTTCGCGCCCGATAAACGAGTTTGCGCAGCAGCTTACAATAGTTATGTCGGCGCTTGCGGGAGCCGAGAGGGTCTTTGCCGTTATGGATACGGAGCCCGAAAAGGCCGGAGCGGACGAAAAGCCGATGGACAGCATAAAGGGCGACGTTGAGATAAACAACGTAACGTTCGGCTACAATCCCGATAAAACGGTGCTTAAAAACGTGTCGGTATACGCGCACCCCGGTCAGAAGATAGCGCTTGTGGGATCTACCGGCGCGGGAAAAACAACGATAACAAATCTTATAACGAGATTTTATGATATAGACGAGGGCGAAATAACGATAGACGGCGTGAATATAGAAAATATCACGCGCGAGAGCCTGAGGAAGAATATTGCCGTGGTGCTTCAGGATACGCATCTGTTTACCGGTACGGTTATGGAAAATATCCGTTACGGACGGCTTGACGCAACCGACCGGGAGGTACGCGCGGCGGCTTTGACGTCGAGCGCGCACGGCTTTATACGCCATCTGCCCGACGGCTATGATACGGTGCTCGAGGGCGACGGGTCAAACCTTTCGCAGGGTCAGCGCCAGCTTTTGAATATCGCAAGGGCCGCGCTGTCAACGGCGCCCATACTTGTGCTTGACGAGGCAACAAGCTCCGTCGATACAATGACGGAGAAGCATATAAACGAGGGCATGGACGCGCTTATGGAGAACAGGACGACGTTCGTCATAGCGCACAGGCTTTCGACCATCCGCAATGCCGACGCCATAATGGTGCTCGAGCACGGCGAGATTATAGAACGCGGAACACACGAAGAGCTGCTTGCCGAAAAGGGCCGTTACTACGAGCTTTATACCGGCATGAAGGAGCTTGACTGAGCATAAGCGGAAAAATATTACAAACGGGAAGGAGAGCATTTATGAAGGTATATCAGATGATATATACATCCGTGCTGCACAGCCTTTCGGACCAGGAGCTGGGGCTGTCGAACCAGTCGGGGCTGCGGGTGTATTCCTGTTCGCAGGGGCTTGAGCGCGAAGACCTTGACGAGGTGGCGCGGTTTTCGAGCTACAGGCTGCCGAAAAACAACAAACAGGAGTATTCGGAGGTTTACTGCGATCCGAAGGTGCCGGAGCAGTTCCCCAAAACCTTCAGAACGCTGAAGCTGGCTGACGGCAAATATGCCGCAATACAGTCTGTTTTTTCGGGGGTTGATTACCAGGGACACGAGGGAAATTTCTTCTCTCATGCGCTTATATTTGACAATGTTGAGCCGGATTTCTTTCCGGAGCAGTACTGCCGCAGCAAGACGTTCAGAACGTATCTGACGGAAAAGGAGCAAAAAAAGGAGCTCGTTCATTATCTGCCGGTGCTTGAGGAGGCCGAAAGGGACGAGGGCTTCGAAAAGGAAATATATGAGTTTATAGGCTCTCACAAAAAGGAGCTGTCGTATCTTATAAACAGCGTAATAACGCTTATGATGGGCAGCAACATAAAAAATATATGTATAGCCACGCTGTCGGCGGAGGAAACGGAAAAGTATCTCGTGTCTTTAAAATACCTCCTTCCGCGCGACGTAAGCCCCGGCTCGGGAATCTCGACGTATAATGTTTACCTCCCGTCGGACAAGCAGGACAGCATCTGCCTCCACGGTACAATAAAGGGCAAGAACAATATAACGCGCGAGGCGATAGAGTCGAAGCAGGACTGCATGTATATCGATATGGACAGGATAGACACGGCGTCGTATGAAATATCGCCGCTTTTGTCAAACTGGACCGTTGAGGAATTGAGAGAAGAATATACGGCTCTTAAAATACATTCGGTCACGGGGCTTCTCGACTGGGTCGCAAGCTTTGAAAACACGGATAAACCCGGCATGGGCGGCAAGCTTTTGAGATTAAGGGAATCGGCGGGCACAGAGGCGTTTGCAAAACGCGCCGCCGAGCTGTATCCGCTGATAAAGGAGAAGGAATACGAGGACGTCCGCTTTGAGGTAACAAAGGTTATGTATGACAATATAGACCTTTTCCCCGGGCTTTTGGACGATCTCACGGATTCGTATATAACACAGATGATGACAAAGCTCGCAAAGGGCGAGCGCTACGATTTCGGCGCCGTATTCTCATCGATGGAGCATGAGAAAAACCAGGTTGCCGTAATGAAGAAGAAAATACCCGAAATAATGGCGAAGATAGGCGCTGCGGGAAGCAAAATAAGCGATAAAAGCAAGTTTGTGCTGCTCGGCTTCTTTGCGCAGCTTAAGCATAAATACGGTGATGAAAGCTGGAAGGATTTCTTTAAGGGAAACAGGATGCACCTTACAACGTTCGTTGAAATGGCGGCGGGCGTTGTTATAACCGGCTACGGCGTAAAGCCGTTTTCGCCGCCGTCAAACTGGGAGAAGGAGGACCTGGACGAGCTTATCTCGTTCTTTGAGAGCTCCACGGAGGACGAAAAGCTGAGAACGCTTTGCCTGAAATATATCTATTCGAATACGGACACCGATTGGAGCATATACGGCGTATCGCTCACAAAGCATACAAAAACGCGCGGCGAACAGGAGGAGGATATGCGGAAAATCCGCTCCATACTCAGCAAGGTCGGCTACGAGCCGTATCAGCGCGGGAAATATCTTGACGTAAAAGGCGACGTGAGGGCCGACGTTGAGGGCAGTATGTCGCCGCTGCTGCTCACAAGGCTGCTCGATACGTATTACCGCTGGCAGCGCTGCTACGGAAACCAGGCACAGGCAAAGAAATATGCGCAGAAGTTCCGTTTGCTGCTGCTTGAAATGAAGCGGACGCAGCGCACCTGCTACGATTACGTTATCCCCAAGCTTGCGCTTGAAATAATAGAAACGCCCGGACACTATCATGAAATAATGATAAATATGGATACGATGTGCACCTCGTTCTGGAACTGGTTTATTATTGGCTATTCAAAATGCAAGCGCGATGATGAAAAGATGCTTACATATGCAAGAGTGTATGAGGCAAGCAAAACAAAGTTGTCAAAGCTGCCGATGCAGATGCGAAGAAAGCTGCGTGCGGAGTTTACAAATATAGAATAGGAGAGAATAACAATGAGAGATATTAAAAGAATAGTGATTGCGCTCTGCGCAGCGTCCGTTATGGTTTTTTCGGCGACGGCCTTTGCAACATCAACCGACACATCGGGCAGAACAACAACGACAATATCGGCAAGCGACATGTCGTCAGCAACAACAGATACGGATATGACTGATACGGAAACAACGGATCTTTCCGACGGAACGGAAACGGATACGTCCGGCAACACAACTGCCGGCAACGCCGCGGCGGGGATAGTGCAGGATTCGTCGGCGCCCGTGCCCACGGCTGTTTCAACGGGACAGCAGCAGGCCCAGACAAACGTTGTTCAGCAGACGGAAGCAAGCCGCGATGCCGAAAAACGTTACGCTTCAAAGGGCTCGCTTGCCGTTTGGATAATAATAACGATACTTTTAAATGCCGTAATAAGCTTTGTTATAGGCAACAGATTTTATAAGCTTGCCAAAAAGGACACGCACGTAAGCGCGGAATTGAGAGCGCTGCGCCGCGACCTCGAAGAAAAATTCGTTAGCAACGTTGGCGGCTTCACCGAAATGGAAACTGACGTTGCAAACACAAACGACAATTATTCCATGAACGGCTCCATAAAGATGCCCGAAAGAAAGAGCACCGATTTTGCTGCCGAATCGGAGGACGTATTCAGAAAGTGGGAGAGCCGTATGTCGCAGCGCCGTGCCGAAACGCGCGCGGAGCAGGCCGAAGCGCCCGCCGACAGCGAGCCCGACGAGGAGTTTGAGGAGGAAGAGGAAAGACGTCCGCGCCGCAGCTATCGTCCGACAAGAACAACGGCGTCGAAGCGCGCCGAGGAGGACGAGGAATACGACGGCGAGGATTATGAGGACGAGGACGAGGAAAGGGACGTAAAGTCAAAAAAATCGGTAAAGAGCAAGGCAAAAAATCTGCTCAACGATATTTTCCCGTTTAAAGAGGACTGATAAAATATAAATAAGGGGCTGTAAAAAAACTCGACATATAAAATGAGTGCGCATGGGGGTGTCCGAAAAAATCGTTCAGAACGGACGAAAATCAGTTTACAGCGGCGGTCGCAGCCGACGCTGTAAACCTTGCCCGACGGCGTATAGACATACTCCGAGGGTGATTTTTGTTCGTAGTTCAAGGGCATAAAACAGA
>DVLU01000060.1 GCA_018715365.1 Candidatus Ornithomonoglobus intestinigallinarum
TTCCGTCGTTTTCAATAATTTTTATCCGCAAAAACGCCCCATTTCCCATAAAAATTATATTGCTTTTTTAACCGCCGTATGATAAAATATTATATTTGACTTTTTGGAAAATTTGTGCTATAATATAATTAGGAGATTACGGGCAAGTTCATATAATTACCAAAAACCAAGCGGCGCATACAGCGCAGCCGCTTCCTTTTTCGTTATGATTTGTACCGGCGTAAGGCAAAACAGCGGACAGGAGGTTTGAAATGTATAGTGTCGGAGACAAAGTAGTGCACCCAATGCACGGCGCCGGAACTGTCGAGGAAATACGACAGATAGAAATAGCGGGCAAAAAGAGAAAATATTATTCGATAAGCTTTGCGGGCGGCAGCATGACCGCCAACGTGCCGATAGATAACAGCGATTCTATCGGCCTGCGCGACGTTATCGGCAAGGACGAAGCGCGGCACGTAATTGAAACGTTTATAAGTATCCCGATAAGCGACGACATAAATTGGAACAAACGTCAGCGCGAGAACCTTATAAAGATAAAATCGGGAGATATTTACCAGGTCGTAAGCGTGCTGAAGGACCTGATGTACCGCGACAGGATAAAAGGCCTTTCCACAAACGAACGCAAAACGCTCAGCAGCGCCAAGCAAATAGTTTTGAGCGAGCTTGTGCTTTCGGCATTTGCATCGGAAAGCGACATCGAAAACATAATGAACGACACAATAGACGCGCTTATTTAAGCGCAGCCGGAGGCTGACGCCGGTCGGACCTTGCTCCGCCTGCGGCAGCCTCATGCGGTTTTTATATAATGCTGAACGAGGTGAAAAAATGGTAACTGCAATTATCGCCGCCGGCGGAAAGGGCACACGCATGGGGGCAGATATTAACAAAATATTCCTCTCTCTTGGAACAATGGAAATAATTTCACGAACAATATCGGCGTTTGAAAACTGCCCGCGCATAGACGAAACAGTCGCCGTGACGGCTGAAAACGACCTCCCGCTCCTAAGGAACGTCCTAAAAAAATACGGCTTCAAAAAGCTTGCCGCGATCGTTGCGGGCGGGAGCACGCGCGCGGAATCGGTGCGGAACGGCTTAAACGCCGCATCGGGCGACATTGTGCTTATTCACGACGGCGCGCGTCCGCTTATAACCGAGGACGAGATCCTGCGCGTTATCGATGACTGCGAAAAATACGGCGCGGCGGCGCTCGGCGTAAAATGCAAGGACACTTTAAAAAAATCGGACGCGGACGGCTTTATCGAAACCACGCTTGACCGCGAAACAACTTACCAAATACAAACTCCTCAGGCATTTTATCGGAGGGACATCCTTCGGGCGCACAGCCTTCCCGGCAGCGAGTCGGCAACCGACGACTGCGCGCTTGCCGAACGCGCCGGCATCAAAATAAAAATAACAGAGGGCAGCTACGAAAATATCAAGCTCACAACTCCGTCGGATATTATCATCGGCGAGGAAATTTTAAGGAGGAGAACTCAAAATGCGGATAGGTCAGGGCTATGACGTGCATAAGCTCGTTGAAGGCAGAAAATGTATAATTTGCGGCGTGGAAATACCGTACGAGAAAGGCCTGCTCGGGCACTCGGACGCGGACGTTGCGCTCCACGCGCTGTCGGACGCAATTCTCGGCGCGGCGGCGCTCGGCGACATCGGACGGCACTTCCCCGACACCGACCCCGAATTTGAAGGGGCGGACAGCCGCGTTTTGCTGCGGCGCGTCGTTTCTCTGGCGCACGAAAAACGCTTCATCGTCGGGAACGCCGACATAACAATAATAGCCCAGCGCCCGAAAATGCTCGGTTATATTGAGCAAATGCGGCAAAACGTCGCCGCCGACCTCGGCGTCGCGCCGGAGCGCGTGAACGTCAAGGCAACAACAACGGAAAAGCTCGGCTTTGAAGGGCGCGGCGAAGGGATCAGCGCAATGGCAGTCGTGCTGCTGGAGGAAATGAATGAACATTTATGACTTTGACAAAACAATTTATAACGGCGACTCCACGACAGATTTTTACTTTTATTGCCTTAAAAAGTATCCGAAAATATTGCTGACCGTCCCGATGACGTCGTTTGCGTTTGCGATGTATATTATAGGCGCATGGAGCAAGACAAAGTTTAAGGAAATAATGTACAGATTTTTACTGTATGTTGAAAATCCCGAGCATGAAGCGGAGCTTTTTTGGGCGGAGCACGGCGGAAATATAAAGGAATATTACAGGAAAACGCGCCGTCCCGATGATATTGTTATATCGGCGTCGCCGGAATTTTTGCTGAAGCCGATAGCGGAGCGTCTCGGATTCGGGCGGCTGATTGCGTCGCGCGTCGATCCGCGGACCGGGAAGTATGACGGCGAGAACTGCCACGGCGAGGAAAAAGTCAGGCGGCTGCACGCGGAGCTGCCGGAGGTTCGCTGCGAGGAATTTTATTCGGATTCGTTTTCCGACGCGCCGCTTGCGCGCCTTGCCGAACGCGCGTATATCGTGAAGGGGCAGGAGCTTATCGATTGGGAAAAGGCAGAAAACAGCGGAAAGAACAAAATAAAAGAGATGTTTTTTTCCAAGGAATTTATAATGTTCCTTGTTGTCGGCGGAATAAACACAATAAACGGCGTGTTGTTTTCAATGCTGTACGGGTATTTGATCCCGGACGAAAATCTTGCATTTGCGGCAGGATATGTAACATCGACAATAATATCGTATTTATTGAACAGTTTTCTCACATTCCACGAGCGGCTGAGCCTTGTGCGGTATGTGAAGTTTTTTGTGTCGTATATACCCAATTTTATAATACAGCTGGCAGTTGTGTTTATTGTATGCACGGTGCTCGGCGTGTACAAGCTCATCGCGTACATTCTTGCGGCGGTGATCGGCGTACCGGTGACGTTTTTGCTTATGAAGGTATTTGCGTTTGCGAAACACTAATGTTTTTTATTTTCCCCAAAGGGGGCGAAGCCCCCTTTGAAACCCCCGCGGCGGCGGTTGATTTTCCCCCGCCCCCTTTTTGAAACGTTTCCCGCGCCCGTCACTGTCTGCTCCGAGCTGGTAACGCACCTTGCGCGTTAAGGCTCTTCCGCAGACAGATAACGTGCGCTTTTCAAAGTGCGGGGTTGCAAAGGGGCGGCAGCCCCTTTGAAGAAAAGAAAAAAAGCATCGGTTTAAGGGAGTTCGCCGATGCTTTTTTAATCTCTTAAATTATTAAATATCTCTTTCGGTGCGGATTAATTACCATTAACCCACTCGTCCATTGTTGTTCTGTAAAGCTGCGGGTTCGATGTTGCACCCGAGATTTTACCTTCGCCAAGAGCTGTATTAACAGCATCATATGCTGTCTGAGCCGCACTTAACGTTACAATGTTTTCTACCGAAAACTTGGAGATATTTATTTCAGGAACTTCATATTTCATAATTTAAATACCTCCTATTATTCAGCAGTTACGCCGACAATTTCAACGCTCTGCCATTCTGTTGTGTCGTATCCGACAACAAGACCTACCGTTACTTCCGCAGCTGACTCAATGTTGCCTGCCGCGAAATACTTCGTTGTCTGCTCTAAAGGATTACCTTCAGCATCTGCAGCCTTGATTTCCCATGTAAAGCCTGTGATAGCGTCATCTTTCTTTACATTTGCAAGTGATACTACAGCCTTTTCATCAGCATAGGCAGGATCTTCAGTTGTCCACTCGTCACCCTCTAAGCCTATATCGCTCGGCTTAAGGTTGAGAAGCTGATCGCCTGTTGCTGTTGCGCCTGTTGCCGGCGGGATAACGATTTCAATATCGCCGCCTTCAGTTATAACAGTGTCTCCGCTATAAGTAATTAGCCCATAGCCCTCTTGCATAGAAGCTTCATTCTGAACATATGATTGCTGGCCACCATACGCTTCCCCAGCAGAATCATATAAGAAGAATCCAAGCAGTGTATCTTTAATAGAGATTTTATTCTCTACTGAAGGATCAGTAACTTTAAAATTAAAGCTAAAAAGCTTCTGATCGGCAAAAACAGTACTACTAGCATCCGCAAAGCCTATTCTTACCATCTTTGCGCCTGTCCCTTGCGGATCAAGAGCTCTTGTAATACTACCCATATTACTAGGTATATTCTTCGATATATTAGATATAGGTAATGCTGAATTTCCCGAATAATAAGTTTCGTCAAAAGCACCGGTATCAAAATAAATATCTATACCCAACGTAATGAGCTGTGCCATTCCTCCGGGTACATCAGTCAATAAGGTATCCATACCCGCAACAGAAATATCAATTGTTCCGGTGCCATCCGCTTCATTGTAACTTGCCAATGTTGCATTAAGCTTAATATCACCGTCACCTTGCGCCGCGTGAGCAGTTGTCGCTACCGCTATTGATGACACCATTGCAAGCGCAGAAGCAATTGAAATTATCTTTTTAAATAATTTCATAACGCGGTCTCCTTTCGTATTTTTTCGATATAGAAAAAGCTACAATTCCGAAAACATTTTCAGTTATTGACTAATAGTAGTAACTCCATCTATAACTGACGTCCTTCCAACGTAGTAGCTTAAGACCTCACCAGAATCCAATGTGTCAACACTATTGCTCTTATTAACATCAGCGGCCTTAAAATCATCACCTTCAAGCACGCCTCTACCTGTATAATGGGATAAGATCTCACCAGAATCTAGTGTATTTATTTCACCGTCTCCAGTAACATCACCAAGCAATCGAGTGCTCTCACCTCCCCCGCCAACAGTGAACGTTGCGGAGTAAAGGTTTCCGTCACCACCTATGCGAACCTCATATGTACCGTCCTCAAGTTCGCCTACGGGGATAACAGTATATGCGCCTGCCTGCTGATTTATCTGGTGGATGTTCTCTTCATTGATCTCGGATAATCTCGAACCATCCTCAGCCGTATCAACGATAACCATTGTGTTATCCGTTGCGATTTCGGTGTATGCGCCGAGAGTAACAGTTCCGTCCTCGTATGTAACGTCGAAATCACCCTCAGCAAAAGCAGCCGTTGACATTGCGCCGGCAACAGCAGCAACCACTGCCGAGGCAATAAGTAATTTCTTTAATTTCATATGTTCACTCCTCAAATAAAAAGAAAAAGTCAATAATTCCCAACACTCTTTTTGAAAGCCGGTTGCTCGAACTCGGTCACGAACAATTGATACTGTCCTTGTCAGCAATATCTGAAAATCTCTCACGGGACGGGACTTACCTGCTCTCAAGGCGTGTTCCTCCTGAATGTTTCGGCTGATCCGCGGCGCGCCGGTTTCTCTCACACGTGTTTTGCGTCAAACGGTCTACGCTGCATACTTCCTCTCTCAAATCTCTCTCCCAAAGTATACATTACATGTATTATATAATATATGAAAAAGCACCTCGGACCCGCGAGCCGGGATCATATGCTGCCGAGTGGTCTCTCACCACCACTATGGCTATATTCTACTACATTTTGTGCTTGATTGCAAGTGTTTTTATTAAAAACAACTATTTTCGGCGTTCTGGACAAATGAAAGTTTTGGCGTTTGGCGAGGTTGCACAAACCCGATCCTGTTTCTTTTCCTCAAAGGGGGCTTTGTGTGTTTTTTTCTTCCTCAAAGGGGGCGCTGCCCCCTTTGGAACCCCCGGCACACACGGCGGGCGAAGTGCGGGGTTGCAAAGGGGCGGCAGCCCCTTTAGTAAAAAAGAAAAGCTCTTGACAAGTTTCATCATAATATGATACAATATCGATACAGGCAAGGGGATAAGTGGTTATCCTGACACCTTTCGCAAAGGAGGTGTCTGCTATGAAAATGATTATTTTATTGGACATCATCAGATGGCTTATTATTTATAAAATTATTGTGACCATAAAAAAATAACCGCTTATCGTCCGTGATGAGCGGTTATTTCTTTTTATAACCTTATTCATTGCAGGATAACCGCCTTGGTTATCCTCTTGCCTATATTTTATCATATGTTTTCGGTAATGTCAATACATTTGACATTATTTTTTTGTTTTCTCAAAGGGGGCAAAGCCCCCCCCCTTTGGAACCCCCGAGGCAGTGGTTTTTGCGCCCGTCACTGTCTGCTCCGGGCTGGTAACGCACCTTGCGCGTTAAGGCCCTTCCGCAGACAGATAACGTGCGCTGTGTAAAGCTGCACATACATTCCTCGGAAGGGGAAATATGCGCCGCTTCTCGTTTGGAACCCCCGGGGAGCGGGTGATTTTTCCGTGCCCCCGGAGGGGGGATTTTTTCATAATATTTTATCTTTGTTAAAGCTGTTTTCGCGATTTTAACATTCGTCATTTTATGCCCATAATGTTCATCGTTTATTCACAAACTTGTTACAAAATATTCAAAACCAATTCATACGGGTGTCAAATATGTGTTGTAAGATATAATTGCAATCGGGAAAGGAGCCGATATGACAAATACTCGGCGCGCATCACGCACCCGGCGGCAAAATTGATTGATCAACAAATAAATAAAAAGTATTAAAACCAAGCGCAAGGTGAACAATAAGAGCAGGAGGAAAATACGATGAAAAAGTATCCTTATACTGATTCGACAGATTTGGTCATTTATGACGCTAAGCCAAAGAAAAAGAAAAACAGAACATGGCTGGTTGCAATTTCCTCAGCGCTTGCCGCAAGTGTGTTCACCGCAGCGGCATTCACGGCAGGCTTTTGGTTTATAAACAACCAGAGCAGTGCCGCGCAGCTTCAGCAGAACACGTCGGCAACGACGGTGGCGAACGCTGCAAGCTCCGGTGCCAACGCTACGACAACATTCAATAACGGCAAAAAGGTATTGACAATTCCGGAAATCGCAAGCCAGGTGGGTCCGAGCGTTGTTGGTGTAATCAACAAAACAAAAGTGAGCACCCAGCAGTATTACGACCCGTTCAGCGGCAGATACTATTACTATCAAGACCCTTCGGCATCGGAGGACGGAACCGTTGAGCAGGGCAGCGGCTCGGGTATTATAATAAGCACCGACGGCTATATTGTAACAAATCAGCACGTTATAGACGGAGCAACGGAAATATCGGTAATACTGAATACAGGCGAGGAGATAACGGCAACGCTTGTCGGCCAGGACACAAAAACCGACCTTGCGGTGCTGAAAATCGATACGGACGCGGAGCTTACCGCGGCTGTGCTCGGCGATTCGACGACCGTCCAGGTCGGTGAGCTCGCCGTTGCGATAGGCAACCCGATGGGAATGGAATTCAGCGGCTCTGTTACGGCAGGTATTATATCGGCCGTAAACAGGACGATGAACGTGGACGGCAGAAATTACAATCTGCTCCAGACCGACGCCGCAATAAACAGCGGCAACAGCGGCGGAGCGCTTATAAACCAATACGGTGAGATTATAGGCATAAACTCCGTAAAGCTTTCGCAGGCGGGCGTTGAAGGCATGGGCTTTGCGATAGCAATATCGGAGGCCAAGCCGATAATAGAAGACCTCATGAACGAAGGCTACGTTTCCGGCAGGCCGCTTGTTGGCATAAGCGTACAGCAGACGATGTACGGACTGTTTATAGCGTCCGTTGAAGAAGGAAGCGGCGCTGCGGCAGCGGGCCTCAAGCAGGGCGATATGATTCTCAAGGTAGACGATCAGGAGGTTTCATCGTCGAGCGAGATAAACGCCATACGCGACGAGAAGCAGCCCGGCGACAAGCTTAAGTTCACAATCTCGCGGCAGGGTCAGACCATAGAGGTTGACGTTACCCTTCAGGAGGACACGACAGGTCAGCAGTAATTGACCGCGTCCTTGACTGATAAAATAAATTTGCAATACAGTTTTACTGGACTGCAGCCGTGAAATTCGGCTGATACCATCCTTTTTTTCATATGCCCCCGTTCGCAGCGCGGGCGGGGGTCCCCCCAACAATACACGGATACGTGCCCGCAAGGCAGGAGCACGTGATTTCGTTTTTCATAATACCTCCATTTTAAAGTAAGCCGGCGGCACAGTGCATATGCTCTGTGCCGCCGGTTTTTCTATCAAAAAATATTCGCTTTGATTGCCCGCGCCGCACCGCGGACCTGTGCATTAAGAATCATATAGGGCTGCTCGATTTTAGATGCAGAACGGGCAAAACGCACCCGACGGCGTATTGGCACCGCGCAAGATGGCGCGGACGACCGAAGGTCGGCTTTCGGCTTTTGCCGAAAGTGCTGAA
>DVLU01000061.1 GCA_018715365.1 Candidatus Ornithomonoglobus intestinigallinarum
TTATGATTGTTAACTCCTCTCTTAATTCATACACATAGCATATTGATTTTTTTTGAACATAGCTTTGCCAAAACAACGCGAACGTTTTGATGCGGAATCTCAGCCGAACATTTTGTTAAGCTTTTCTATTGCGTAAGCCACGGCGTCGCCGTTATGGTGCGGCGCACCGTACATTGCCGCGCGCTTAACGTCGGGGACGGCGTTTTCGACGGCAAACGAAATATCGGCGCAGCGAAGCATATCGACATCGTTTTCGCTGTCGCCTATGGCAAAGATTTTATTGCAGCCTGTTATTTCCGCCGCTCTTTTTGTGCCCTTGCCCTTTGACACTCCGCCCGCGACAATATCGAGATAAAGCGGGCCGCTCCTCACGCAGAGACCGCTGTCATAATCGCGCCTGTATATCGGCTCGTATTTATCGAGTATCTCCTTTGTGTCGCCTATTAAAAGCAGCTTTGTCCACGGCCGGTCCCAAACCTCATCGGGCATATTATATACCACCTTGTAGCTTCTTGTCAAGAACCGTTTTGTTTCGCTGCAAGGCTTGTACACATAAATTATCTCGTCACTGTAAATTTCAAGCCCGAGCTCCGGCATATCGCTGTAAACGCGTTTAACGGCAGGCTTTCTGTCCTCCTCTATAAACTTTTCGAATATAACCGAATTTGACGAAAAGTCATAGAGCTTTGCGCCGTTATGAAGCACGGCGGGAGCGTTTATCGGCAGGCGGCCGAGATATGCGCCGACAGCGTCCACCATTCTGCCGGTAGCCACGGTAAAGCGGCCGCCCTCGCTTATAAAATATTCTATCGCGCGCCTGTTTTTGTCGGATATCTGATGATCTGACGTGAGAAGTGTCGCATCCATATCCGACACAAAAAGGCAGCCTTCAAATTTTTTCATGCTTCTATTCCCGGTTTATATTGATTTTATTAAATTTATCATTTCGAGCGCCGACATTGCGCAGTCGTAGCCCTTGTTGCCGGCTTTTGTTCCGGCGCGCTCGATCGCCTGCTCGATGGTATCGGTCGTAAGAACGCCGAAAAGCACGGGCACCTCGCATTTTAAGCTTACCTGTGCTATGCCCTTTGATACCTCATTGCAGACATAGTCGTAATGGCTTGTTGCGCCGCGTATAACGGCTCCCACGCATATAACGGCGTCGTATTTTTTCGATTCGGCCATTTTCTGCGCGATAACCGGTATTTCAAACGCGCCCGGTACCCAGGCAAGCGTTATGTTATCGCCGTCAACGCCGTGACGCTTTAAACAGTCCTCCGCGCCGCTTACGAGTTTTGACGTTATAAATTCGTTAAAACGCGACGCCACAATTCCTATCCTGACTTCTTTCCCGCAGTAAATACCTTCGATTACTTTCATGATGCTTCCTCCTTTTTAATCTTTATCATAATGGACGAGATGTCCCATTTTATGCTGCTTTGTTTTAAGATAAAACTCATTTTCCTTTTTCGCGTCGATTTCTATCGGGACGCGGTCAACTATCTTTATCCCGTATTCCTCAAGCTCCGAAATTTTAAGCGGATTGTTTGTCATAATCCTGAGCCTGTATGCGCCCAGATCCTTTAATATCTGTGCGCCCTCGCTGTAATCGCGAAGATCCGGGGCAAAGCCGAGCTTTATGTTTGCTTCAACAGTATCATAGCCGTGCTCCTGGAGCGTGTATGCCTTTATTTTATTTAAAAGCCCTATTCCGCGCCCCTCCTGGCGCAGATAAACGAGCACGCCGGCGCCCTCCTCGTTTATTTTCTCGAGCGCGCGCGCAAGCTGCTCGCCGCAGTCGCAGCGGCAGGAACCGAAAACGTCGCCCGTCAGACATTCCGAATGAACGCGGCAAAGCACCGAATCGGCATTTTTAATGTCGCCCTTTACAAGCGCCGCATGCTGAGCGCCCGTTATTTTGTTTTCGTAGCCGTATATTTCAAAATCGCCGTATTTTGTCGGCAGATGCGCTTTTGAAACACATTCCATAAATTTATCGTTTCTGCGCCGGTATGACTGCAGCTCTTTTATGCTTATCATAACGATGCCGTATTTTTCGGCAAACTTTTTAAGCTCCGTTGTGCGCATCATCGTCCCGTCGTCGGCCATAATTTCGCAGCAAAGGCCTATTTCCTTTAAATGTGCAAGACGGCAAAGGTCAACGGTAGCTTCCGTATGGCCGTTTCGTTCGAGCACGCCGCCGCGCTTTGCTTCAAGAGGGAACATATGCCCCGGACGCCTGAAATCCGCCGGACGCGCACCGTCCTCGGCGCATTTGCGCGCCGTTATGCCGCGTTCCTCCGCGCTTATGCCGGTTGTGGTGGAAACGTGGTCTATAGATTCTGTAAACGCCGTGCAGTGATTATCGGTATTTTCCGAAACCATCGGCGAAAGCCCGAGCTTTTTGATATATTTGCCGCTCATCGGCATACATATAAGCCCTTTTGCGTGAGTTGCCATAAAATTAACATTTTCCGTTGTGGCAAACTCCGCGGCGCATATCAGATCGCCCTCGTTTTCGCGGTCCGGGTCGTCAACCGTAAGAATAAGCTTTCCCGCTCTTAACGCTTCAAGCGCTTCTTCAATCGTATTCATTTATACATCAACTCCTAAAAACCGTTTTCCCTTAAAAAATCGAGCGTTATTTTGCTCTGCTTTTGTCCTGCTGTGAATTTTTCTATATATTTTCCCACAATATCACATTCGAGATTTACGCGCCGCCCGATTTTCCCCGAAAGCAGCGTGGTTTCTCCGGCGGTGTGGGGTATAAGCGACACCGAAAACGCGTCGGAAAAAACCTCCGCGACGGTAAGGCTCACGCCGTCTATCGCGACAGAACCTTTTTCGACTATATAGCGCATTATATCCTCCGGCGCGCCGACCGTCAACCATACGGCGTTGTCCTCGCGGCGCGCCGACAATACAACGCCCGTTCCGTCTATATGGCCGGAAACTATATGGCCGCCGAACCTGCCGTTTAAAATCATTGCCCGTTCAAGATTTACGCGCGAGCCCTTTTTAAGGTCTCCGAGCGCTGTGCGGCGCATACTTTCCGCCATAATATCGGCGGTGAACGTGTGATTTTCTATAGACGCGGCCGTGGCGCACATACCGTTTACCGATACGCTGTCGCCTGTTTTAAGGTCGTCAAATATCTTGTCGGCGCTTATTGTGATACGGCAGCTTTTTGCGCCGCGCTCAATGCTGAGCACCGTACCGATTTCCTCGGTTATTCCGGTAAACATTAAAACCCTCCGTTCCGGTGATTATTTTTTAACCTCGTATTCGAGCATAACGTCGTCGTCAAACACCGTTATTTTTGGAGCACCGAGCTGTACGGCGTTTGCCATTTTCGGTATTCCGCGCCCGCCTATAACAGAGCCTGCGTTTTGCCCGCCTATGAGCTTCGGCGCGATATATAATTGATAAAGATCTATTATACCTGCTTCAAACGCGGATGCGCAAAGCTCCGGACCTGCCTCTATAAGGACACTGTCTATTTTCATTTTGCCGAGTATCGCCATAAGGCTCGTGAGCTCGACGCGGTTATCCTTTTCCTTGGCCTTTATAACGTGTATGCCGAGAGCTTCAAGCTCACGTGTTTTTATAAAATCGTGAGAGAGCGTTATAATTATCGTTTCCGCTTCCTTTGCCGTTTTTACGATATTGCTGTCCATCGGTATGCGAAGCGAGCTGTCGCATATTATGCGAACCGGATTTTTCGGATTGCTTATGCGGCATGTAAGCATGGGATCGTCGCGCAGCACCGTGCCGATGCCTGTCATGACGGCGGCAACGCGGCGGCGTGTCCTGTGAACGTTTTCGCGCGACGCTTCGCCCGTTATCCATTTTGAATCGCCCGTTGACGCCGATGTTTTCCCGTCAGCCGTAACGGCCGTTTTCAATATGACATACGGCTTGCCCGTTGAGATATATTTGAAAAATACGGGATTCAGCGCATCGCACATTTCGCGCTCAACGTCCTCCGTGACCTCAAGCCCGGCGTTTTTCAGAATTTCGGCGCCCTTGCCGCTCACGAGCGGGTTTGGGTCCTTTGAGCCTATAAAAACGCGCTTTATGCCGGCGGCGATTATCGCGTCCGTGCACGGCGGCTGATTGCCCGTGTGGCAGCACGGCTCAAGCGTAACGTACATATCCGCCCCTTCGGGAGATTCCGTGCACGAGTTTATCGCGTTTACTTCTGCGTGGGCTTCACCGTATTTTTTGTGATAGCCTTCGCCTATTATCTTTCCGTCCTTTACTATAACGGCGCCCACCATGGGATTGGGATTTGTGAAGCCCTCGCCCATTTTTGCAAGCTCCGCGGCCCTTTTCATAAAGTCCATACAAAAAACACCCCTCTCTCAAAAAGCTTCGGGGTGCCTGAACAAATTTTGCGGCAAAGCGCGCGACCTTCTCCCATCCGGACTTTACCGTCGGTTTCGGATTTGCACCGAATCGGCTCAAAACGAGCTCACGGACTTACGGCTCAACTGCCGATTACCGTCGATTATGAATTTCACATACCCCGAAAGTCAAAATAATAAATATTCCGCTGTTATTTATTATATGCCTGTTTTGCCGTTTTGTCAAGTGTTGCGGCGAAATAAAAAAAATAAAATAAAAATTTGAAATAAATCAAAAAATCGCTTGATTTTTCCGATGAGGCGTGGTATAATACCGACAGTGAATTTGAGAAAGAGGTGGAAAGATGTTTAACTTTTCTTGCAAATAATAACGGAATACACAGTAATGCCGATGTACGGGATTACTGTACCCATTGCAGGAAAGTTATAAGTCTGTTCACTCATTATACGGTTTTGCCGCCGCTTTGCCGGGCGGAGTATTATGCTGTTTTGAGCTGCAAGAGCTGCTTTCTTGCAGCTCTTTTTGATTTGTAAAATTTGATATGGAGGGGATTTATAATGTCGATGATCAGAGTTGAAAAGCTTACTTTTTCATATCCTTCAAGTTATGACACTGTTTTTGACAATGTATCTTTTCAGATAGACACGGACTGGAGGCTTGGCTTTGTCGGCAGAAACGGCAGAGGCAAAACAACGCTGCTGAAGCTTCTTATGGGCGAATACGAGTACAGCGGCAGGATTATCGCTTCTGTGCGGTTCGATTATTTTCCTTATCCCGTTTCGGACAAAAAGCGCATAACAGAGGATGTAATCCGCGAAATCTGTCCGAATGCCGAGGACTGGGAGCTTATGAGGGAGCTTAACTGTCTTGACGTTGGCGCGGATGTGTTGCTGCGTCCGTTTGAAACGCTGTCAAACGGAGAACAGACAAAGGCTTTGCTTGCGGCGCTTTTTCTTAATGAGGGCCATTTTCTGCTTATTGACGAGCCGACAAACCACTTGGATGCAAGTGCCCGTGAAAAAGTGTCGGATTATTTAAAAAAGAAGAAGGGATTTATTTTGGTATCGCACGACCGGCGTTTCTTGGACGGCTGCGTTGACCATATATTGTCGCTCAACAGAAATTCCATAGAGGTACAAAGCGGGAATTTTTCATCATGGATGGAGAATTTCCAAAGGCAGCAGGAGTTTGAAGCGGCACAGGACGAGCGTTTGAAGAAAGATATCGGCCGCTTGCGGCAAGCCGCACGGCGTTCTTCCGGCTGGTCTGACGCTGTTGAAAAAAGCAAAACCGGGACAAAAAATTCGGGTTCCAAAATAGACAGGGGCTATGTCGGTCATAAGGCGGCTAAAATGATGAAGCGCTCCAAAGCCATGGAAGCAAGGCAGCAGCAGGCTATAGAGCAAAAAGCGGCGCTGCTTAAGAACGCCGAAACCGTTGATGCGTTAAAGCTGCATCCTCTTAACTACCATTCTGATTTGCTCGTTTCCTTTTCGGACGTATCGGTTATTTATGATAATACTAAAGTTTGCGGACCGGTATCTTTTGAAATACATCGCGGCGAGCGCGTTGTGATTGACGGAAAGAACGGCAGCGGCAAAAGCAGTCTCATAAAGCTTCTGTTGAATTATCCGATAGAACATACCGGCACGGCGGCAATCAGCTCGGGGCTTGTAATTTCTTATGTACCGCAGGATACCTCTTGGCTGAGCGGCACCTTATCCGAATTTGCCGCAGAAAATGATCTTGACGAAAGCTTGTTCAAGGCGATACTCAGGAAGCTGGATTTTGAACGTGTGCAGTTTGAAAAAAATCTGGAGGAATTTTCGGGCGGACAAAAGAAAAAGGTTCTGATCGCAAAGAGCCTTTGTGAGCAGGCGCATTTGTATGTGTGGGACGAACCGCTAAACTTTATAGATGTGTACTCACGTATGCAGATAGAGCAGCTTATAAAGCAGTTTGCGCCGACGATGCTTTTTGTTGAACATGACATTGCGTTCAGAGAAATGGTGGCGGCAAAGGTTGTGAAGCTGTAAAAACGGTTTGCCCTTAAAAACATAAATTTTGCCGTAAACAGCCGTCCTTAAAAGCGCACGTCACCTGTCTGCGGAAGGGGTGATATGTGCCGCGCCGCTATTGCAAAAAAAAACAATTCATCTCGGGGGTTCCAAAGGGGGCAAAGCCCCCTTTGAAGAAAAAATATGAAAAAAGCCTGCCGTTATGCAATTTTCGCTATAACGGCGGGCTTTTCATTTTGGCAGGGGTACAAGGACTCGAACCTTGGGCACGCGGTTTTGGAGGTCATATCCCCTATCCCCCGCAAACCGCATAAATACTGAACTTTTTATCCCTGTTATGAAATTGTATGCTAATTTGTGTGCTAATTGCGCCGGATTATCTGATTATGTCTAATATATTTAAAAACAGGGCTTGAATTATGCTCGGTTATATTTTAAATTCACTATGAGCATAATTTTCATCTCCATTTCAGCATATAATAAAAGTTTTTACGGATTATCAAGAAAAACAATTGACCTTTTCAAAGTTTTTTGTTATACTATTTATAAAAGATATGGAGGCGAATAATATGATCATTCGACAGCAATATATAAACACGCTTAAAACATACCGTGATGTTCCGCTGGTAAAGATACTGACCGGGATACGCCGCTGCGGCAAATCTACGATCTTAGAAATGCTGCGGGACGATTTACAGAAAAGCGGTATTGATGCATCTCATATTATCTCTATGAGTTATACATCGGAAGAGCTTGATGACGGCATGACCGATAAGGATATGTATAATGATATTAAAGCGCAGATGATCGACGATGGGCGCTACTATCTTCTGCTGGACGAAGTACAGGAGATCGACGGATGGGAGAAAGCTGTCAATAGTCTGCTTGAAAATGCCAACACAGATATTTATGTGACCGGCTCCAATTCAAAGCTCATGTCGAGCGAAATTTCCACCTATCTGACCGGGCGGTATATTTCTGTTCCTGTCTACACTCTGTCCTTCGCAGAATATCTGGAATTTAAAAGATCCGATCCCCGTTCCGCAAAGGAGCTATTAAACGAGTATCTGCGGTTCGGAGGATTTCCGATTGTAGCTCTCGGCAACTTTGACGAACGCTCCGCCTATCAGATTGTAGAAGGGATTTATAACTCTGTTATCACAAACGATATTACAAGGCGGCACAATATCATGAACTTTGATTTGTTCAACCGTGTTGTAAAGTATATCGTTGAAAATGTAGGCAAGACCTTTTCAGCAAACGCCATTGCGAAGTTTCTGAAAAGTGAGGGACGTTCCCTGTCTGTAGAGGCCGTATACAACTATCTGAGCTGGCTGGAAAAGGCGTTCGTTATCTATCGCTGCCAGCGATATGACCTGCAGGGAAAATCTGTGCTTAAAACCCAGGAAAAATTCTATCTTGCCGACGCTTCGTTGAAATATTGTATCATGGGCTTTAATCCAAAGTCAATTGCCGCTATGCTGGAAAACATCGTGTACTTTGAGCTGCGGCGCAGAGGCTACGAGGTCTATATCGGCAAAAACGAAACGAAGGAGATCGATTTTGTGGCGGTGCAGCGTGACGAACGTATTTATGTTCAGGTATGCCGCATGCTTCCGGAGGAATCTGATCGAGAAGTGGCTAATCTCCTTGAGATCAGAGATCACTACCCTAAATATATTGTAACACTTGATGAACTCGCTGCTGGAAATATAAACGGTATTAAAATCGTGCACTTGGCAGATTTTTTGTTGGGTAATGAGTATTAAAAGAGGTATCGGAGGTCGGCAAAAATACCGTCACACCAAGGGTTTACGCAGCAAGCTGCTCCAATAAACGCCCTGATGGCGCCCTTGATGTGACGGTATTTTTATGATATATTGTAGCTGTGGCAGGACGAATGCCCTGCCCTGAAAAATATAAATTTTACCACGGGAGCTTAATTTGCCGGTTAAACAGCCAGAGGAGCGTATTTCCGAGCGATACTGCACTGTTGAAAGCGCTGTATTTAGCGACATTTGAGGCAACAAAGAAATGGACAATGCCGCTCAGACATTGGGGTAAAGTTTATGGAGAGTTGTCAATAATGTATTGGAGTGATATAATTTAAGTAGAGTCGACAAACACCCAAAAATCTGATATAATAAAAAGAGACGAAAGGGTGTTAAAGCATGGTAAAATACAACAAGGAATTTAAAGAGGAAGCCTTGATGCTTTATGATGAAATAGGGATAAAAAGAGCCGCGGAGCAGCTTGGGCTGTCTTACTACACGCTTGCTGACTGGCGCAAGCTGCGAAAAAGAGCTAAATCGAACAGCGTATCAGATAGTACGGAAGTGAGCAGGCGAATGAAGGAACTTGA